>DASYSH010000149.1:0-5926 GCA_036003525.1 Gemmatimonadaceae bacterium
GCGCAACGGCGCGCATCACGGATGAGAAAGGAGAGATCAACCTTGGCCCCGGCGCGCGCAAAAAATTCGCAGTGCGTGTCGCGCGCATCGGATTCGCACCCTGGTTCGGTGTAGTTGATCTTCCCGCGAATGCGACGATGACGGTCACGCTTCCGCAGACAGCGCAGCTTCTTGCGCCGGTAAACGTGAGTTCCGGCGCCACGGGCGGACCGAAGACGACGAACGTTCCGTTGCCGCTCGCCGGCTTCTACGACCGCTGGATGATGCGGCAGAAGGGCACGGTCACCGGCGTGTTCATCGGTCCGGAGGAGATGGAGTTCCGCCACCCCGTGAAAGTGTCGCGCATGCTCGCTGGACTGAACGGCATTCGACTGATCTGTGACATGTCCGGCGACTGCAGCATCCAGTCGACGAATCCGGGAGGAATTCTTCCGGGCACGGCGTGTCCGCTCGCGATCGTTCTCGACGGAACGCAGATCTACGGTCAGGTGAATGTCGACGCATTGATCAATGTGAACGACGTCATGGCAATCGAGGTGTACGAGCGCGGTGGGAACGTTCCGATCGGCCTGCAGGTGAACGACACGAAATGCGGGGTGGTCGCGTTCTGGACCGGGAGACGCAAATAGGTTAGGGGTGCGGCTGCGCTCGCGTGCCGTCAGGGAGTGAACCCCTCGGAGCTATTTATGCATCGCACATGCGTGGTCGCTGCGCTCGCGATTCTCGCTTCACTCCCGATGCCGGCGTCACCGCAGGGCGCGGCGCTTTCGCCGAAGCAATCACATCTCCAAGGTCAAATCGTCGACAGCGCGGGTCATCCGGTGCGATCGGCGATGATCGAGACCGGCGAGCCGGCGCGCGCGACAGTCTCGGACGAAGGCGGATTTTTTCGGCTGAAGAATCTGCCGGCCGGCCCGATTACGATCTCGGTGCGGCACGCTGGGTTCGTCGGAAGCGAATTCGAACTTCGCCTGCCGCCCGACTCCACCGTCGGCATTGGCGTGAAGCTGATGCCTGACGCGGAAGCTCGTGCCGCCGCGACGACACGAACAGATACTGCGGCGCACTATGACGGCTCCTCGATGAGGTTGCGTGTTGTATCGACCGATGGTCAACCGGTCGTGCACGCCAACGTGATTGTCGAAGGCGGAATCGCGCAGATCACCGATGAGAACGGAGAGATCACCCTCGGGCGCGGCGATCATCAGCTGTTCACCTTCAACGTCCGACGCCTCGGGTACGGGCCGTGGTTTGGCAAAGTCGATTTTCCCGAGGCGTCGTCGTCGTATACAGTGACGCTTACGCCGGTCGGCCGCAGCCTCTCGACGATCGTCGTCAGCGGAGAGCGCGCGATCAAGTCACCATTGGAGCTCAGCGGATTCTACGATCGCTGGCAAATGCGCCAGAAGGGAGCGCTGAGCGCGGTGTTCATCGGCCCCGAGGAACTGGAGTTCCGCCATCCGAGCAAAGTCAGCGACATGTTGTACGGACTGAATGGCGTGAAGATGGTCCGGGACAAGCACGGCAACGCGAACCCTTACTCGACACAAATCGCAACCATGCTCGGAACGATGTGCAGGATGGCGATCCTGATTGACGGGCATGAGATGCCCCCTGGCGCACCGCTCGATCAGTACGTGAACGGCACTGAAGCAATGGCGATTGAGATTTACGCTCGCGGTGGGAACACACCTATAAGCATGCAAGCCAAAGACAACATGTGCGGAATCGTCGCTATCTGGACTGGCAGCAGGAAATTCTAGATGGCGATGATTGCCGAGCGCCGGCTTGCAAAAAACATTCGTAACCTGCCGTTCGCACGTCTTGCGATCGGCACCGCGGTCGCAGCGCTTGTTCTCGTGACACCGGCAATCGCTCACGCCCAAGCCCGCGTGATAAAAGTGCTCTCGAGCGACGGCCAGCCGGTTCCGTACGCGACCGTCATTGTCGAAGGCGGCGAAACTCAGATCGCCGACGAAAAAGGAGAAGTGAGCCTCGGCGCCGGAGGTCGCCGTACGTTCACCGTCAACGTCCGCCGAATTGGATTCACGCCATGGTTCGGTAAACTCGACGTCCCTGACACGGCCGCAGTTCTCCGGATCACACTGCCGCGACTCGCGCAGAATCTCTCGACCGTTACGGTGTCCGGCGAAGCTGCGATCAAATCGCCGCTCGTGCTCACCGGCTTCTACGACCGCTGGATCATGCGGCAGAAAGGCCTGCTGAGCGCGGTATTTATCTCTCCAGAAGAATTGGAATTTCGGCATCCCGCCAGAATCACCGGGATGCTGTTCGGACTGAACGGTGTGCGCATGATCCGGCAGTGTATCGACCCGCCCGCATCAGACGGTCGGCGCCACCCGTGCGTACAGGATCTTGTCGCGTTCGGAATGGGCCATCACGGCCAGTGTGCGATGGCAGTCGTGATCGATGGCCAGCAGCAGCATCCGCTCCCGGGTGGCAACATCGGCATTGACAATCTGCTGAGCGCGAACGACGTGGCGGCGATCGAAGTCTACGCGCGTGGCGGCAACATGCCCGTCAACTTTCAATTTCAAGATACCGCGTGCGGCGTCCTCGCATTCTGGACGGGGAGCCGGCGGCCATAGCGCGCGAGTAGGGGTGCGACCGAACTCGCGTGCCGTATGGACATGCGCCCTTTGCGTCTTGCACTTCTGCTGATCGTCGCGCTCACCGCGCATCGCGCTCAGGCGCAGGCCGCAGGAGGAATTCGCGGCCGAGTGGTTGACCAATCCGGTCGCGCGGTCGAGAACGCCGACGTTGAACTGCTCCCTGGGTCGCTGCACACGACCACGCTCGACGACGGCCGCTTCACGATCCCAAATGTCCGCGTTGGAGTGTACGTGCTCTCGGCGCGGCGCATCGGATACGAACCCACCGATGTGAACGTTGCGGTAGGCGGCGACTCGACCGTGACATTCACCATCACGCTCGCCGCGATCGCCACGCAGCTCGACGCGATTCACATCCGCGAGAAGGCGGGTGAGATTCAATATTCCGGCGTCGTGCTCGATCAATTCGACGTGCCGGTTGCAGAAGCGGAAGTCGTCGCGGTAGGAATCAACAGTCAGCTCAAGACCGACGGAATGGGACGCTTCATCGTCCCCAAACTCGGCAAGGGCACGCTGGCGGTCCGGATTCGCAAAGTCGGATACTCCGCGTACTTCGGCTCGTTTCGCATTCTCGCCGAGCGCGCAGACACGATCCGAATGTCACGGCTGTCGGCGTCGCTCGCACCAGTGGAGATCAACGAACTCAGCGGGTTCGGCCGCGACTACTGGGCGTATCGCGAGATGCAGCAGCGGCAGACGTGGAAGAACGCGATGAATGGTTCGATCTCACGAGAGGAGCTGGCCCAGCGCGGTACCGAGACGCTGTGCGATGCGCTGCCCGGAACACCGACCGGCGCAAAACTGTCCATGCCGATGGACCCTTGGTGCAAGATCTTGCCCAGGGGTGAAAAGACGATCCTCATCGACGGAGTGCGCTGCGTACACGGGTTGCTCTCGGACTACGCTGCCTCCGATGTCGAGTTCGTGGAATATTATTCCGTCACGACCAAGATCGTCGGTTCCAAACCATTGGGCACGCTGGCGAAGCAGCGCGGGCCCCTCCTGGCCGCGGATGATATGTCCGGCTCGTTGCGCGCGCACATGTGCGATGCTCCGCCGCCGGTATATGTGATCTGGCTGCGCCACGACGCGCCGAAGACGACACCGACGCGGACCGTGGCGCTCGACCCGAATCCGGCGGTCGATTCTGCCATTCCGCGTATGCCGCCGGTCGAGGTTCGCGCCGTCCCGCTGATCAATGCCGCGCACCTGCAGGGTCAGGTTGTCGACTCGACCAACCATCCGCTGCGATCGGCGCTGGTCTACACGGAAGATCCGCTATACGCGACGCTCACCGACAAGAACGGCTACTTCAAGTTCCGCGAACTCCCCGCGGGTCCGATCACGATTCGCGCCGAGCGTCGCGGATTTGTGCCGATCGAATTTCAATTGCGACTCCCGGCGGATTCGACCGTCGGTATCGGGCTGAAACTTCTCCGCGCCGCGCCGGCGATCGGGACGATGGTGCTCGATACCACCGGCGTGCAGGGACGCGTCGTACGCGTCGTCTCGGATCGCGGACTACCAGTGATGTACGCAAACGTCACGCTCGAAGGCGCACAGGCGCGCATCACCGATGAAAAGGGCGAGATCAACCTCGGCTCGGGCCCGCGCCAAAAATTTTCCGTGCGCGTCGCGCGAATCGGGTTTGCCCCGTGGTTCGGTGTGGTCGATCTTCCCGCGAACGCGACGATGACCGTCACGCTTCCACAGATTGCGCAGCTGCTCGCGCCCGTGACGGTGAGCTCCAACGGATCGAAGACGACGACCACCTCGTTGCCGCTCGCGGGATTTTACGATCGATGGATGATGCGGCAGAAGGGCACTGTCACCGGCGTGTTCATCGGCCCGGAAGAACTCGAGTTTCGGCATCCCGCGAAAGTCAGTCGGATGCTCGCCGGAATGAACGGCATTCGGCTGATCTGCGATATGTCCGGCGATTGCAGCATGCAGTCGACGAATCCCGGCGGCATTCTGCCCGGCACCGCGTGTCCGCTGGCAATCGTTCTCGACGGCACGCAGATCTACGGTCAGGTGAATGTGGACGCGCTGATCAACGTGAATGATGTGATGGCGATCGAGGTGTACGCGCGCGGAGGGAACGTTCCGATCAGTCTTCAAGTCAACGACACGAAATGCGGTGTGGTCGCGTTTTGGACGGGCAGTCGGAAGTAGCCCGCTGAGATCCCCATGACTGGAGATGCAATGCTGCTTCCGATGCGAAGGATACCGGTGTCAGTCGTTGCACTGCTCGCACTCACCGTGTCGGCAATCGCGCACGCTCAGACACGTATGATCAAAGTTGTCTCGACAGACGGCAAACCAATTCCGTATGCGAACGTTTCGGTCGAAGGCGGGATAACGCAGGTCACAGATGAAAATGGCGATGTTCCGCTCGGTGCGGGCAAGCGACAAACGCTCACGGTTCGCGTTCGACGAATCGGCTTCACACCGTGGTTCGGCAAAGTCGAGCTGCCCGACACGGCAGCGACGGTGGCGATCACACTGCCCAGCCTCGTTCAAAAACTTTCAACCGTGACAGTGTCGGGCACGGCCAACGTCAAGCCGGCTCTCGCGCTCACCGGATTCTATGACCGCTGGTTGATGCGGCAGAAAGGCGTGATAAGCGCTGTCTTTATTTCGCCCGAGGAACTCGAGTTTCGGCACCCGGACAAGATCACGGGAATGTTGTACGGTTTGAACGGCGTTCGCGTCGCTCAGGCATGCGTGACGCCTCCAATCATGAGCCGTAGCGGCGGCGGCAGGCCGTCGTGTGTGATGGGACCCGTCGCATTTAACACAGGGGGCTGCCCAATGGCCGTCATAATCGACGGCATGCAACAGCGTCCCATCGGCAAGGGCGCGAACGTGGCCATCGATGACCTTCTCGACGCGTACGACGTGGCGGCAATCGAGGTATACAACCGAGGCGGAAACGTGCCGATCAGCGCTCAGTTCCAGGACATGGGTTGCGGCTTGCTCATGTTTTGGACGGGGAGCCGGCGGCCATAGTGCACCATTCTCGTTTTGCATTTTTGTCAATCGGTGCAGGCGTCGCGGCGCTGGTTTTCTCGACGCCGACCGTCGCGCGAGCACAAGGTCGCGTGATCAAAGTTGTCTCGAGCGATGGCCAGCCGATCGCATACGCGAACGTCTCGATTGAAGGTGGGATAACGCAGGTCACCGATGAGAAAGGCCTCATCCCGCTAGGCGCGGGCAAGCAACAGACAATCACCGTCCGCGTTCAACGAATCGGTTTCACGCCGTGGTTCGGGAAAGTCGAGTTGCCCGAC
>DASYSH010000150.1:0-5110 GCA_036003525.1 Gemmatimonadaceae bacterium
GCGCTGAAGGTGCGCGGATCGTCGTTCCCAAGCACAAGACCGCAGTATTTCCCACGGGCAACGCGATCGATCGTCTTCGCGAGCATTTCGAGCACGCCCGGTCCGAGCGTGTTCATCTTGCCGCAGAATTCGAGGCATAGCACGCCGTCGCCGAGGTCGACGCAGCGCGCTTCTTTGTTTTCCTCGAGAACTTTTCCCTGCTGCTTGAGAATCGCGAGCGAGATCTGTCCCGGAATCGGCGGCAGCGGAATGCGGCCTTGATCGACCGTCGCGATCGTCGTGCCGGCTGGCGTCTGCTCGTAGAACGATGTGCCCGCTGATTTCAAAAGTGCCGGCTCATTTTTTCCTGCCTTCGCGAATTCCGCGCGCAGCCAGTCGAGCCCGAGCGCGTCCATGACCTTGAACGGACCGATCTCCCAGCCGTAGCCCCACTCGGTGGCGCGATCGACGGCCGAGAGATCGTACGCGAGTTGCGGTGTCATCGTCAGGCAGTAGTGCGACTGTTCGACGAGCAGCTTGCGCAGAAAATCTCCCTGCTTGCCGCCGAGCTCTTTCGCTTTGTTCACACGTTCGGCGGCGGGAAGCTTGAGCAGCGCTTCGATTTCCGGCGTGGAGTAACGCTCCTGCTTTTCGTATTCGAGCGTTTTCCAATTCAGCGTGAGGATGTCCTTGCCCTGCTTGTTGTAGAAGCCGGCTTTGGTTTTATCGCCGAGGCGGCCGGACTTTGCGAGGTCGAGAATCCAGGGCGCGAGCGCGAAATCTTCGCCGGTCGCTTCACTCAGCCCCTTCGTCACATGTACAAGTACATCGATGCCGGATAGGTCGCCGGTGCGGAACGTCGCGGTTTTCGCGCGCGCGATCAGCGCGCCGGTGAGTGTGTCGACTTCGCCGATCGTGAGATCGAATTCCATCATGAAGCGGCCGGCTGTGACCATGCCGTGGACGCCGAGGCGGTTGGCGACGAAACCGGGGACGTCTTTTGAAATGACGATGCCTTTTCCGAGGATGCTTTCCTGGAAATGGCGGATGGTCGCGAGAACTTCCGGGTCGGTGAACGGTGTCGGGATGATTTCGAGCAGGTGCATGTACCGCGGCGGATTGAAGTAGTGCGTGCCGCAGAACTGCCGCCGGAATTTTTCCGTGCGACCCTGAAGGAGCACCGACATTGGAATGCCGGACGTATTCGACGTGACGATCGCGTCGGGTGCGATGGTCTCGATTTTTGCGAAGAGGTCCTGTTTTGGTTTCGGCTGCTCGATGATGACTTCGACGATCCAGTCGCAGTCGGCGAGGAGTCCGATGTCGTCTTCGGTGTTGCCGGGAGTAACGAGCGCGGCGCGGTCGGTGTCCATGAACGACGCGGGCTTGCTCTTGACGGCAGTGAGGAGACCTTTTTTCGCCGGACCGGAGCGGTCGGGCGATTTGGGATCGTCCGAACCGGGGATATCGAGAAGGACGACTGGGACGCCGGCGGAGGCGCAGAGAGCGGCGATGCCGTGGCCCATGACTCCGGCGCCGATTACGCCGACTTTCTTGATTCGCATGGTCGTGTTGCGGGGATGAAGGACATCTATATATAACAGTGACCGGTTAAGTCTGAAGTCTAGATACTAGACACTAGACTCTAGACACCCACTATGGAGGCGTGACAGGGTGGCTGAAAATGGCGGCGGCGAAGTTCGGTTCCCCTCGAAAATCGACTGGTGGCTGCCCGTCCTCCTTGGCGTCGCAGTGCTCGCGGGGCCGGTCATGATTTTCTTCGGGCCAACGCACAAACCGATAACGCCTGCGAACCAGGTCATCATCGGCGTAACGCTGACGATTCCCATGCTGCTGGTCGGCTGGATGTTTGCGTCGACTGTGTATGTGATCGACGGTCCAAACCTGCTCATAAAATGCGGGCCCACCAAACTGGTTGTGCCGATCGACTCGATTACCGCTATCGAGCGAGGCAGTATTGCATCCGGACCGGCGATGTCGCTCTCACGACTCTCCGTGCGGTATGGCAGATTTCGTGAGGTCAATATTTCGCCTAAGGACAAGCGCGGTTTCATTCACGCGATTCAGGCGCGCGTCCCGCATCTGATCCTGCGAGATGTCGACGAATACCGTTGACTCGCTCCCACTCATGAGGCGTTGATGTTCGTTTTTTCGAAAAAGCTGGTCGCGGTTGCTGCGATCGTCGTCACGGCCGCGGATCTTCACGCGCAGGGCGGACAACAGCAGCAGCCACTCGGCTTCCCCGGCCCCGCGCCGATGGCAAGTTCACCGCTGCCGACCGGACGCGTGTCGTATCGCACGCTCAACGAGATCAACAACGAGCTCGAGCGGCTCGCAAAAGCGAATCCCGGTCGCTTGAAGCGGTTCGAGATGCCGCACAAATCGGTGCTTGGCCAAACGATCTACGGAGTCGAGATCACGCACAACGTGAGCGCGAGTTCCGGCAAACCGGTGTTCGTGATGACCGGCGTGCATCACGCGCGCGAGTGGCCGACCGCAGAGCTCACGATGGAGTGGATCTACGATCTGCTCAAGAACGACGGAACGGATCCGCGCTTCACCGCGATGCTGGAGAACGTGCGGTTCATCGCAGTGCCCGTCGTGAATGTCGACGGATATGAGATGTCGCGTTCGATGCTCATCGAGCAGAAGCGACGCAACTGCCGCGTCGAGGCGGGGAAGATTCCGACGTTCGCCGAGTGCGGAAATCCGGCCAACCGGAATACCGGCGTCGATCTCAACCGGAACTATGGCGTGTTCTGGGGAGGGAGCGGCGCGAATGTGAATCCCGCCGGCGACAGTCATCGCGGCGCCGCGCCGTTTTCAGAGCCGGAAATCCAAAACATGCGCGAACTGCTCGCGTCGAATCAGGTCGTGGTCGCGCTGAGCAATCACACGCCGGACGCGAAAGTGCTGCGTGTGCCGAGCGCGAACGAAGAGCCGGTGCCGGCCGATGTCGTGCCGTACGACTCGATCGCGCAGCTGCTCGGCGGCGATCTCAAATGGGCGGCGGGGCCGTGGCCGAAAATTTATTACACGGCGTCGGGCACGATGGAAGAGCAGGCGTACTACTCGGCCGGGACGTTCGCGTTCACGTTTGAAAACGCCCCGAACCAGCCGGGGACGTGGAGATTCCATCCGCCGTATTCGTTCGTGATCGATCAGTATTTTGGAACGGGCGCGTATCCGGGCTCGAGTTCGCGCGCAGGTTATATCCGGTTGATGGAAGCGGCGGCGGATCCAAAACTCCATTCGGTGCTCGAGGTGAAAGCGCCGACGGGGGCGACGCTGACGATTCACAAGAGCGAAACTCTGGAGACATCGCCGCTGCTGAAATCGGATGTCGCGACGGATTCGACTCGTGATGCGGCGATCAAGTTCACGCAGGAGCTGAGGTCAACCCTCGTCGTAACGAAGGGAACGGATCATGTGACGTGGCATGTGAATCCATCGGTGCGGGCGAGTCAACATGGACCGGAATTCATTCGTGAGGGGTGGACGGTAACGTGCTCGCTGGCCGGACATACGCAGAGTGTCGAGGTTGTGGTTGCGCGAGGGGAGACGAAGGCGGTCGACCTCAGTCGTTGTCGGTAAACTGCAGATTTGAGGGGCAAGTCCAGCGGGGAGTGGCGAGGGTGAGTGGGGAGCGGGGCGAAACGAGCGGGGAGCGGAGAGTTCATCGGGGAGCAGGGAGTCCCGTGGGGAGGCTATGAGGGCAACGGCAGTCGGTGTCTTGATGGGCTTGTTGTGCGCACCGCCTGTGCGCGCGCAGGGCGCGCCGACGTATCTCTTCACCGGATTGGTCGTATCACAGGTCGATCAATCGCCGTTGCCGCACGCAATGGTGTCGATGGAGCCGGCCGGCCGCGCGACTTTCACGGATGACCGCGGCCGGTTTTCGTTTCCGCAGCTTTCGCCGGGGACGTACCGCATCCGGGCAATACATCTCGGGTTCAGCCCCGTCGAACAATCAGTGACGGTCGTGCGGGACTCGGATGTGACCCGCGTACAACTCGCGCTTCCCGCTGTTCGAGTGCGCCTTGCCGCGATTCACATCACGGCCGATGGCCCATGCGAGACGCCCGGCGCTCCGGATCCCGCGAAAGACCCGGAATTCTCGGCGATTTTTCAGCAGCTCGAGCAAAACGCTCAGCAGTACCGTTTGCTTGCGGACTCCTTCCCGTATCAGTACCGCGTGGCGCGCACACAATATTCCCTCAGGGGCGACAGCGTGGTCGAAGACCGGCGCACGGACACGCTGTTATACAAGAGCGATGCGCGGCGCGTGGCGTATCGCCGGGGGAATGTCGTGACCAGCAACTTTCGGTCGACTGAAAACCGGATGCTTTTGCCGACGCTCACAGATTTCGCCAGCGACGACTTCATCGGGAGTCATTGCTTCCGCTATGCAGGAACCGATCAGTCGGCGGACGGATCGGTTGTGAGAATCGATTTTCGCGCGTGGCAGGGGCTGGATGCACCCGACGTCAACGGCACGATTCAGCTCGACGCGACCTCATATCAAATCCGGCGCGCGGATCTTCATCTCTCGCAAATTCCGTACGCGCTCCGCCATGACCTTACCGCCGTGAGCGTCACGACGTTCTTCGCCGAGGTCGAGCCGTCGGTTCTAATATTCTCAGGCGTGCACGACGTGAACGCGATGGTTCCGTCGAAGAATCTCAAGAACTACATCGAGACTCACGAGGACCATCAGATCATCGATTTTGCATTTCTCAGAGGGGACCCGGCCAAAGGCGATCGCAAGCCGCAGAAGTGAGAGGCGAGTCCAGCGGGGAGGGGCGAGGGTGAGTGGGGAGTGGGGCGAAACGAGAGGGGAGTGGGGAGTCCAGTGGGGAGTCCAGTAGGGAGTGGCGATACTAACTCTGGCGACGCCAGATCTGCGATGAACTCGGGTGAAACTCCGCGGCGGGAATCGGCGCGAAGGTCATGGGATGCGCCTCCGGTCGAGGCGCGAGTCGTAGCTTCGGCGGTTGCGCCATCGCTGACCGAACTCGCCACGCCCCCGCTGAACTCGCCACTCGCCGCTCGTTTCGCCCCACTCCCTGCTCACCCTCGCCACTCCCCGCTGGCCTCGCCCCTCATATCT
>DASYSH010000151.1:0-2781 GCA_036003525.1 Gemmatimonadaceae bacterium
GCGATCGAATCGCCGAGCGCTGACGCCGGCGGTGGAACCGGCGCCGCCGTTTTGGTGTTCGCGCGCTGCACGACGATCGCGCCGCCTGCGCCGCCGATGACCAGGAGCAGCAGGATCGCGATCCAGGGAAACGCGCCGCGCGACGGCGAATGTGGCACTGGCTTCGCAATTTTTACCGTCGGCACCGGTGGCGCCGCGCGCGGACGCGATGCGCGTGGCGCGGCGTCGCCGGCCAGGGCATCGACGAACGCACCCGCCGACACGTAGCGGTCCGCGGGATCCTTCGCCATCGCATGCCAGACGGCATCCGTCGTGTGCGACGGAAGGTCGTCGCGGAACGAAACGATATCCGGCGGATCCTCCGCGAGGTGCATGCGCAGCAATTCCTGCATCGACGCGTCCGCAAACGGTCGCTTTCCGGTGAGCAGTTCGAACGCGAGCACACCGAGCGCGTACTGGTCGGCGCGCCCGTCGACTTTCTCGCCGCGCCACTGTTCGGGGCTCATATATGCGGGCGATCCCACGACGCCGGTCGCGGTCGCGGTCGCCGCGGAGTCGCCGCCGAACGCGCGCGCGATGCCGAAATCCGCGACCATGGCGTGGCCGCTGTCGCCGATGAGGATATTCGCGGGCTTGATGTCGCGGTGCACCACGCCGTTCGCGTGTGCGTAGTCGAGCGCCGCCGCGACGTCGCGAAGAATCGACAGCGCGCGGTCGACCTCGAGCCCGGCGCCCGGCGTGATGAGCTGCTCGACACTGCCACCCTTTACGAGACGCATCGTATAAAAGGCGATCCCCGCTCGCTGGCCGACGGAAAAGATCGGAACGATGTGCGGATGATCGAGGCGCGCCGCAAGTTTTGCCTCGCGTTCGAAACGCGCATACGCATCCGGATTCAAGATCGGATCGAACGCGAGCACTTTCAGCGCGACGTCGCGGTCGAGCGCGACCTCACGCGCCCGGAACACGATTCCCATTCCGCCGCGGCCGAGGAGATCGCCGAGCACAAACGCGTCGCCGATCGCGTCCTGAAGTTTCGCGCGCACTTTGTCGCTGCGCCCGGAATCGGTTCCGGAACCCGTGATGACCGCACCGCATGCGCCGCACGACGTCGTGAGCGCGTCGAGCATCACCCCGCACTGCGGGCAGATGGTGGTTACGCCGACCGGCGTCGTTACGGCGTCGTTATGCTCGCGCGGAGAGTCGGGCATTGCTTATCTGGACGGCAGACAGCTGCCGGCGGACGGCGGATATGGCATGTGACAGACGGGCGCAGTTAATCCTTCCACGTTATTGCATGATGCTTTTTACGGCCTCGCGAGCGCGTTCGCGTTCGCCCCACGTCGGCACCAGCATTTTGCCCGCCGCGATACAGGTCGTGTCGGGCGCCGTCGTATTCGGACCGCCGATCGGAAGCCACGCGGTAATGCACTTCATCACCGCGTCGGAGTCTTCCTTCGTCCATCCATGCGCCGCGCCCGCGACCATCGGGGCGGAAACGCTCGGCCGCGAGGAAGTTGCGACCGGAGTGGGCCGTTTCGGCGATTCGCCGCCGGCGACGGCATCGGCGGCGGCCCCGAGCGCGTTCGCAACCTTGGCGCGTGCATCTTGTATCAGATGCCCGGTCCGCGCCTTGGCCGTGTTCGAGCGCATTTCCCCCCTGTACAGCGAGTGCACCGCAGCTTCGACGTCCTTCGCCAGCCGTTCCAATATTTGATCGATGTCTGCTGACATGGGTAATACTCCATCGGGTTGCCGGTAAGTTATTAAAGTTGCGCCCGCGTGAGTGAGGCGCAAACTTTCAGCAATCGTTAACCATCAATTCGAGGTCGTTCCATGCTGCATCGAAACACGACACTCCTCGCCGCCGCGCTCGTGACATGCGTCACCGTGGCGCATGCCCAGGCACCCGCCGCGGGAGTCGAAGTCGGACCGAAAGTCGGCGATGTCGCGCCTGATTTTTCGCTTCCCGGCGCAACGATCGACGGAGTGATGAAAGCTCCGCTCAAGCTTTCATCGTTCAAGGGCCAGACGGTCGTCGTCGCGTTCTTCCCGAAGGCGCGCACGAAAGGCTGCACCGCCCAGATGACGACGTACCGCGACAAGTGGGCGACGCTGTTCAATGGCGGAAAGGGTATCAAGGTCATCGCGATCAGCATGGACGCGGACACGACGACCGCCGCGTGGGCCAAGGAGGCGAATCTGCCGATGATGTTTGGAAGCGACATGAAGGGCGAAACCGGAAAGCTCTACGGCGCATACACGGACGGTCGCCCGGTCGAGAGCCGTCTGCTCTATGTGGTCGGCCCGGACGGAAAGATTGCATACACGGTGAAGCCGTTCAATCCGATGGTCGAGGACGCATACACGGATCTCGGCGCGGCACTCAAGAAAACGGCGGGGACAAAGTGATCTCGCGCGGTGTTGCCGCGGCGGTCGTCCTCACCGCGCTCGTTGCGGTGACGGCGTCGCGTTTGGGCGCGCAGGAGCCGAAAGTCGGCGACATGGCCCCTGACTTCACGCTCAAAGGCTCGACCAAAGACGGGCTGTTGCCGAAACCGATCCATCTCGCGGAATTGCGCGGCCAGACGGTGGTCCTCGCGTTCTTTCCCAAGTCCAGGACCAAGGGCTGAACGGTTCAAATGGAGGCGTACCGTGATCAGTACGCCACGCTCTTCAACAACGGCAAGAAAGTCGTCGTGATCGGTATCAGCACCGATGCCGATACGACACAGGCGAACTGGGCCCGCGAGTCGGGCTTTCCAGTAGTGTTCGCCAGTG
>DASYSH010000152.1:0-4322 GCA_036003525.1 Gemmatimonadaceae bacterium
GAACGCATCGGCGAGCTGAACGGAGCGCGCGATAACGTCGGCGGAGCTGTGCGGCGCAGTGGCGGCGCTGGCGATCCCATTCTGGAGATCGATCAGGACCAGCGCCGTGGATTTGAGGTCGATCGAAAGTTCAGCCATGCATGAACTCTACTATCGTGGGGTTCGGCTTTCACGCATGTTTCGTGTCTCTGGGTTCGGCTTTCACGCATGTTTCGTGTCTTTCTGCCGTCGGCCGAGCGGTTCGAGTCCCCACCAAGTAACCCCTCACTCCTCACATGTCTCGTAAAATCGGCTTTCTCATTGCCGCTGCACTCGTTGCCGGGTGCAAACCGGCTCCCGCGCCGGTTGTCGCGCCGCCGGCACCAGCACCCGCTCCGGTCGCGGCGCCTGTTCAGCCGCCGCAAGGCGGAGGACGCGGCGCCGGCGCTCCTGCGGCGGCGGATTCGACGGGCGGCGGTCGCGGCGGATTGGCTCCGGCGCAGCCGCGCCCGTACAACCGCGTCATCACCGCGGAAGCAAGAACCAAACGCGGACTGTTCGCGGTTCATCAGCTCAACGATCGCACGTATTTCGAGATTCCCGCGCGCGAACTCGGCAAGGACATGCTGATCGTCGGACGCCTGGCACGGGCGGCGTCGCAGAATCCGACGCGCACCGGCGGCGATTTCGGCACCTATCCCGGCGACGAATTCGAGTCGCGCGCGCTGCACTGGGAGCGCATCGGAAATCGCATCATCGTGCGCTCCGTTTCCTTCGCGATCACCGCGGACACGTCGCTCGCGGTTTACAAGGCGGTTCAGGGGGAAAACAACGGACCGGTGATCGCCGTGCTGCCGATCGAAGCGTACGGGCGCGACAGCGCGGCCGTCGTCGACGTCACGCGGCTCTTTACCACCGCAATTCCCGAACTCGCCGCGATCCGCGGCACGATCGACGCGACGCGCTCGTACATCGAGCATGTCGCCGCGTTTCCGGACAACGTCGAGATCGAAGCAACGCAGACAGGAGTTCCCGCGGCCAACGGTGCGGCGGCCGGCGGCGGTCGTGGCGGCGGCGCCGGCGGCACACCGCCCGCCGAGAGCGTCGTGGCGCACTGGAGTCTCGTGCGACTTCCGGAAAATCCGATGCGCACGCGCAAGGCCGATGAACGCATTGGTTTCTTTTCGAACCGGACCGTCGATTTCGGCGGAGACCAGCAGCGCGCGGAAACGCACGAGTACATCACGCGCTGGCGTCTCGAATGCTCCGATCGCAAAGACGGAAATCTCTGCTATCCAAAGCAGCCGATCGTTTATTACGTCGATCCCGCGACGCCCGAGCAGTGGAAGCCGTGGATTCGGAAGGCGATTCTCGACTGGCAGCCGGCGTTCGAGGCGGCGGGCTTCAAGGACGGAATCATTCCCGGCGAAGTGCCGAAGAACGATCCCGACTGGTCGACGGAAGACATCCATCACACGATGGTTCGCTGGCTTGCGTCGACGGTGGAAAATTCCGTCGGGCCGCACACGAGCGACCCGCGCACGGGCGAGATTCTCAACGGCTCATCAAGAATTTTTCACAATCTCATCGAGCTGATGCAGGACTGGTATTTCACGCAGGCGGCCCAGGTCGATCCGCGCTCGCACGCGTTTCCCTTCCCCGATTCGCTGATGGGCCGCCTCGTCGAGTTCGGCGTCGCGCACGAAATCGGCCATACACTCGGACTGCAGCACGACCAGATCGGCAGCTCGACGTATCCCGCGGACAGCGCGCGCAGCGCGAGCTGGGAGCACAAGATGGGTCACAGCCCGAGCATCATGGATTACTCGCGCATGAATTATGTGGCGCAGCCCGAGGATCACATCGCCGTTGCGGACATCATTCCGCGCATCGGCCCTTGGGACAAGTACTCGATCATGTGGGGCTACAAGGAAATTCCTGGCGCGCGCACGATGAACGACGAGAAGGCGACGCTCGAGCAGTGGACGCGGATGCAGGACAGCGTGCCGTGGTATCGCTTCTCCGCGGGCAACGCATACGGCGGATTCGGCACGCAGAGCGAAGCCGTCGGCGACGCGGACCCGGTGAAGTCCACGGGACTCGGCTTCAAGAACATCGAGCGCGTGATGGGTTTCGTTGCGGGCGCCGGCACACGGCCGATGGACGACAACGAGCTGCTCAAGGAGTTGTACGATCGCACGGTCGGTCAGTGGGCGACGGAAGCCGGTCACGTGACGACGGTGATCGGCGGTGCGGCCGTGCAGTACAAGGCCGGCGGTCAGGCGGGTGCCGTGTACACGCCGCTTCCGCGCGCGCGGCAGATCGAAGCCGTGAAGTTTCTCAACGAACATGTTTTCAAGACGCCGGCGTATTTGATCCGCCCCGATATCGCGTCACGCGTCGAGGCCGGTGGAATGCTGACGCGCGTGGGCAATGCGCAGAACCGCGTGCTGACGTCGGTCCTTCAGGACGCGCGGTTCAACAGGATGCTCGAAGGCGAGGCGCTCGCAAAGAATCCCGCGGACGTGTACACGCTCCCGGAAATGCTCGATGACGTGCGCAAAGGCGTGTGGTCGGAACTCGGCACCGGGGCGAAGATCGATCCGTACCGCCGGTTGCTGCAAAACAACTACATCACGACGATGGACCGGAAAGTGAATCCGCCGCCGGCACCGGCGCCCGCAGCCGGAGCCCCCGCGAATCCGAACGCGCCCGCGCCGCTGTCGGAGGACGCGAGAGCGCAGGTGCGCGGACAGCTCGTGGCGTTGCGCGCGGAGATTCACGCCGCAATCGGCAAGGCGGGAGATCGTGAAACGAAAGTGCACCTCGAGAATGCGGAGCATCGCATCGGCGAGGCGCTAGACCCGAAAAAATAGCGAGCGTCAGAATCAGCGTTACTTCGGATACTCGTCGTGACGCTTCACCCAGTAAGGGCCGCGGTCTCCCTCGTCGCGGCCCTTCGGCGTTAAGTCGAGATAGTTGTACGCGGTGTTCATGAGATCGATGCCACGCGCGTACGACGAGTACGTGTGGAACAGCCCTGCGTCGTTCTTGTGAAAAACACTGATGCCCTCGCGGTCCGGATTGCCGGGATTCTGTTCCACGAAATTGAACAGCGCGCGCTTGTTCGCGACTTCAGCCGGCGTGAACGACGCGTAGAAATCGAAGTTGAACGTCGAGTCGCCGGATGAGACCCATTTGAAATTCCAGCCCATCCGCTGCTTGTACGCTTCGAGCTTCTCGAGCGGCGCCCGCGAGACCGCGAGCATCGTGACGTCGCGCTGGTTCAGGTGGACGATGATGTCGTTGAAGTTGTCGGCCCAGAACGAGCAGTGCCTGCATCCCTGCGTGTCGCCTGGTGCGAACATGAAGTGATAGACAATGAGCTGGCTGCGTCCGTCGAACAGCTCGGCGAGCGTCTGCGTGCCATCGGGACCGTCGAACGAATAGGTCTTGGTGACCGCCTCCCAAGGGAGCGCGCGCCGCCGGGCAGAAAGTTTGTCGCGCAGTTTCGTGAATTCCTTTTCCTGGACGAGAAGGGCGGTTCGTGCCTTGAGCCACTCGTCGTGAGACACCACTTCATGGGTTGGCATCGTCCACACTCCGCAAATCGTTGTAAGGGGGAAGGTTGAGTATATTCGTGCCCACCCCGAATCGGCGAGCGCTCGTAACCCCATGAAGAAACTGCTCATCGCCGGCGGCATCTGCGCCGGACTCTGTGTTGGCGCGCTCGTGGTTGCGTCGTTCTACCTCGGCTCGATCGTCACGCGCGCCGTGAACGGCTACGCACCGGGAATCGCCAAGACGCGCGTCGTGCTCTCGAGCGCGGACATTTCGCCATTCAGCGGCAACGGCACGCTGCGCGGGTTTGTGCTTGGCAATCCCAACGGCTGGAGCGAAGCGAATCTCGCCTCACTCGGAAAAGTCCACATGTCGATGGTGCCTTCGTCGATTTTTGGCGACCACATCGTCATCAACGAGATCGACGTGGACTCGCCCGAGTTCAACTACGAGACGAAGCTCGTTTCGAGCAACGTGAATGATCTGCTCGCGAACGTCGAGCGCGCGACCGGAGCGAAGACGTCTCAGCCGGTGGCGAAGAACGGAAAACCCGTCAAGCTCGAAGTGAAGCACTTTCGCGTGCACGACGGCGTTGTCCGCCTCGGTGTCGGCGAAGCTGCGCTCAAGATCCCGCTCCCGCCGATCGAGTTGACGAACATCGGCACGCAGGAAAACGGCGTGACGCCGGATCAGCTCGCGTCGACGATGATGCGAAGCGTGACGGCAAACATCGTGAAGGCTGCAGCAAGAGCTGCGGTGAACGCCGGAGCGACCGCCGGCAC
>DASYSH010000153.1:0-8348 GCA_036003525.1 Gemmatimonadaceae bacterium
GATTGGAGAAAACGCAATGACAACGACGTTTTTTGCCGCGGATTACGCGGAAAACTGCTTGCAGGATTGAACGGCCTGATCAAGCAACAACTTTCTTGGGAACTGCAAAAGCAAACCTTACCACGGATTTCACGGATCTTCGCGGATAAGCAAACGTCCGTCCTAAGAACGACAATTAAGAAAGTTTTTGATTATCCGCGAAGATCTGTGAAATCCGTGGTAAAAGAGTCGCAGTTGCAGTATCAGGCCGTTGATCTCGTCGTACACTTTCACTCATATCGGAGCGCCGCCACCGGATCCAATCTCGAAGCCTTCAACGCCGGCAGCATTCCGAAAACGATTCCAGTAATCGCACTCGACCCCAGCGCCGCCACCACCGCCATCGGCGGAACCGAAGCCGCAACGGGCGTCGCCTTGTTCACGATCAGCGCGACAATCCACCCCAGCGTCAGGCCGATCGCTGCTCCCGTCGCTGTCAGCGTCACCGCCTCGACCAGGAACTGCCACAAAATCACGCCGCGTGTCGCGCCCAGCGCCTTGCGCACACCGATCTCCCGCGTCCGCTCCGTCACCGAGATCATCATGATCGCCACCACGCCCACGCCGCCGACGAGCAGCCCGACCGAGCTCAGCGAAATCATCACGAGGAAAAACATTCCGAAAACCTTGTTGTAAACATCGAACAGCTTGTCCTGCGTGAGAATCGCGAAATTCGACTGCTGACTCGGCCGCAGCCCGCGCATTCCGCGCAGTGCCGCCGTCACGTCGTCGATCGTCTCGCCCTGCGACACACTCTCGCTCGGCTTCACCACCAGCGACATCCACTGCGTCTGCGCGCCAAGCCTGCGCTCGAGCGCGTAAATGCTCGTCACGACCTTCGGGTGATCGCCGCCCGAGAGGAAGCTCACGTTGTCCTGAAATACGCCAATCACGATGAACGTGCCGCCGACCTTGTTGCCCTGCAGTGCGTTCATCGTGAACTCTTTTCCGATCGCGTCTTCGTCGGGACCAAACAACTGATTCTTCGCGTTGACATTCAGGATTGCAACCGGCGCAGCGGAGCGTGACTCCTGCTCCGTGAACACGCGCCCGTCCTGCATGTCCGGCGGATTGATCTGCGGCCACTCGGCGGTCACGCCGAGCACCTGCACGCTCGACAGCGCCTTGTCGCGGTACTTCGCGGAAACATTCCAGCCCTGCTGAACCATCACCTTTCCGACCGAACTCAGATTCGCGACCGCCTCGAACTCCGCGAACGAAATGCGCGGGTTGCGCAGCCACTTGCAGCTGTCGCCGGAGCCGTCGCAGTTCTCGAATGAAATCGGGTAGCGACTCACGAAGAACGTCGTCGGCCCCGCCGATTGGAACTGCTTCGCGACGCTCTCGTTGATTCCGTGCACCGCCGCCGAAATCACGACGACCACGAACACGCCGACCGCGACGCCGAGAATCGTCAGTGCGGCGCGATCTTTGTTCGCGCGCATCGCATCGAGCGCGATCGTCACACCCTCCAGCGACATCTTGATCTTGTCGATGAACCGCATCTTGTTCGCCATGGGGCTACTCCTGCCTCAATGCGGTGACCGGATCGAGCAGCGACGCCCGGCTCGCGGGGTACACTCCGGAAATAATTCCAACGCCCGCGCCGATCATCACACCGACGGCGATCGACCAGGGCGCAACGTATGTCGGCATGGGCGTGGTCGCCCGGATTATCATGGCGAGCCCCGCGCCGAACGCGATTCCGAGCGCGGCGCCGAGCGTGCTCAGGGTCGTCGCCTCGATGAGGAACTGCGTGAGAATGTCGCGCCGCTTGGCGCCAAGCGCTTTGCGAATTCCTATTTCGTGCGTGCGCTCCGCGACCGCGACGAGCATGATATTCATGATCACGATCGCGCCGACGACGAGTCCGACCGTAGGCAACGCGACACCGGCGAGTTCGAGGTACTTCTTGATCTTGTTCCAGAACTCGAGCGCGGAATCAGCCGTTTCCAGAGTGAAGTTGTCCTTCTGCCATCCGTGCAGCTGGTGCCGTGCGCGCATGACTTCGCGCACCCGCTCCTTCGCATCGTCGAGCGCTTCTGCGGTCGGAACCTGAATGATCACGCCGTCGATGACATGCGGCGCGCGGTTGAGCAGGCGGTGCACCGGCGAGCGGAACGGTGCGTAGATGTAGTTGTCGAACGACATTCCGAACGCGCTGCCCTGCGATTCGCCGATGCCGACGACCGTATAAATCTTCCCGCCCATCTTCACCTGATGGTCGAGCGGGCTGACGGTCGGAAACAAACGCTTGACCAGGTCAGGGCCGAGGATGACGACTTCGGCGCCGTTCTTGAGTTCATCGGGCGTGAAACGGCGGCCTTCGGTTACGTCGAGTTTCTTGATCTCGAGGTACTGGCCGTCGATCGCGGTGACCTGCGCGGTGCGCGGACGCGAATACTGCGACTCGACGCTGACGCCGTCGGTCGAGTACATCGCCCACAGCGTATTCGGCGGAAGCGCATCGACGACGGGCTTCACGTCGTCTTCGATGATGCGCGGCCGGCGGTTGTACTCCATCCAGACTTCGCGCGGCACATCGCCGAGGTTGATGTTCGGCCGATGGCGGAGTTCGAACGAGTTGAGCGCGATGAGCTTACCAACGAGCTCATCTTCCATATACTTGCCCATCCCGTTCACGATCGAGACGACCGTGATCAGGAACATCACGCCGATGCAGACGCCGAGCATCGTGAAAAAGCTTTTCAGCTTTTGCACGCGAATCGTGTCGAGGGCCAGACGAATTGCTTCGTAGAAGTGCATGTGTGATCTACGGTTGCGGCGATGGGATGTTTCGAAAACGCACTCTGCGAAGCGCCTAATACATCGGGCGGGCCGGCTGTCCTGAAGGTAGCACTCCCAAACGATAGATCCGGCATCCACCACAGGGATACAAATGTATCTTCGGCGACTCTTCGGGCCAGCGGCATGTTTTGGCGGTTTGGCGCTCTCGGCATGCGGGACGGGCGACTCGTCGGTGACCTCGCCGGCGACGACCGGGACCCAAACGACCAGTTCGACGACGCAATCGGGGTCCGTTCCGAGCCTGCCGTCGATTCCGTTTGCGTATTCCGATCTGTCCGCGCCGCTTCCGAACTGGTTCAATGGCGCAGGCCCGGGTGGTCCCGGTGGTCCCGGCGGTCCGGGTGGTTCGGCCATCGCCGCCGACAACACGCCCGCCACCAATCCGATCTCTGACGCCGGCGCGACGCTCGGCCGCGTCCTCTTTTACGACACCCGGCTCTCTTCCACCGGCACGGTCTCGTGCAGCTCGTGCCACATCCAGTCGCTCGGCTTCGGTGACACGGCGCGCTTCAGCCGCGGTGTCGCGGGAGTCACCGCCCGGCACACGATGTCGCTCGCGAACTCACGATTCTATGCGCGCGGACATTTTTTCTGGGACGAGCGCGCGAACACGCTCGAAGATCAGGTGCTGCAGCCGATCCAGAATCCGGTGGAGATGGGCGAGACGCTGAATGGCGTGGTGACGAAGGTCGCCGCGGCGAATTTTTATCCGCCACTGTTCAATGCGGCGTTTGGATCGAACGCCGTGACGAGCACGACGATCTCGATGGCGCTCGCGCAGTTCGTGCGGTCGATGATCAGCGCTGGCGCAAAATTCGACAAAGCATTCGCGAGCGGCGGGCCGCCGAATTTCGCGGTGCTCACGCCGCAGGAGCAGCAGGGGCAGCAGATCTTTGTCGGGCAGGGCGGCTGCGCGGCGTGTCATTCGACGAACGCGATGATCGCGGACAACATTCACGACACGGGGCTCGACTCGACGATCACCGACGTCGGCACTGGCAATGGACAATTCAAGGTGCCGTCGTTGCGAAATGTCGGATTGCGCGCGTCGTTCATGCACGACGGGCGGTTCCAGACGCTGCAGCAGGTGGTGCAGTTCTACGACTCTGGTGTGCAGCCGAATCCGAATCTCGATCGCAGGCTGCGCGCGCCGGACGGGACGCCGAAGCGGCTGAATCTCTCGCAGGGGCAGAGGGATGCGCTCGTCGCGTTTCTGAATACGCTGACCGACTCGACGTTCATCACCGCGGCGAAATTCTCTAATCCCTTCTCGAAGCCATAAAGTCGGATTTCGCGGATTCGATCGGATACGGCAACTGAAACTGCGACTACCTTGTCGCGGATTTCACCGATCAACGGCCTGATACTGCAACCGCAAAGCCTTGGGGGAACTGCAACCTCAGCATACTGCTGAAGTCGTAGTTCCCCCAAAGGCTTTTGTAGTCGCTTGATCGCAGTTCAGATCGGCAAGCAGTTTGTTTCCGCGTAAATCCGCGATTAAGAAGTTGCCGTTTACTTAGCCGCCGAAGTGAACGCCTGATCGAACACGTCGAGCGCAAAATCGACATCATCAGAATTGATGATCATCGGCGGCTTGATGCGGAGGACGTTGCCGTCGAGTCCGCCCTTGCCGATGAGCAGACCGAGCTCGCGCGTCGCCTCGAGCACGTCGCCGGTGACACCCTTGTCGGGCGTGCGCGCTGCGCGATCGGAGACGATTTCGATGCCGAGCATGAGGCCCATGCCGCGGACATCGCCAATTGATTTGTGCGACGCCTTCAGCTTCTCGAGTCCCTTCATCAGGCGCGCGCCCATCGCCTTGCAGTTCGCCTGAAGATTTTCTTCCTCGATCACGTCGAGCACGCCGAGTGCCGCGGCCGTGCTCATCGGATTTCCGCCGAACGTGTTGAAGTGAATGCGCTGCGTGAGCGACTGCGCGATATCCATGCGCGTCGTGACCGCCGCGATCGGCGCTCCGTTGCCCAGCGACTTTGCCATCGTGACGAAATCCGGCACGACGCCGAAGTTTTCGAATCCCCAGTAGTGCTCGCCCGTGCGGCCGAAGCCCGTCTGCACTTCGTCCGCGATGCACAGTCCGCCGTGCTCGCGCACGATCGCGTACGCTTCCTTGAGATAGTTCTTTGCGCCGTGCGTCACGCCGCCCGCGCCCTGGATCGGCTCCATGATGAATGCGGCGACCTTGCCCGGCGTGGAGTAGCGGATGAGGTCGCGAATATCGTTCGCGCTCTGCGTGGAGATTTCTTCCGGTGTGCCGCTGAACGGCGACCGGTACGGATCGGGATTCAGCGCATGATGCACCGCGCCGCCGCCGCCGAGCGGGAACTTCCACGTCGAGAGCGAAGTGAGTCCCTGCGCGTTCGGCGAGTTGCCATGGTATCCGTTGCGAACCGCGATCACGTCGTTGTTGCCGGTTTTCAACCGCGCCATCGAGATCGCGAGATCGTTCGCTTCGGTGCCGCTGTTCACGAAGTACGTGACATCGAGCCCTTTCGGCATTTTCGAAGCGAGCTTCTTCGCCAGCAGCGCGACATTCGGATGCAAATAGATCGTCGTCGCATGCTGCAGCGTATCGGCTTGTTCTTTGATCCGCGCGGTGATCTTCGGATGGCAATGCCCGCATCCCACCGTGACAATGCCCGCGAGGAAGTCCAGATACCGGCGTCCGGTTTCATCGAACAGCCACTGCATATGCCCTTCAACAATCAGCAGCGGCTCCTTATAAAGCGTGAACACCGCCGGATTGGTGAACTGCTTCCGCATCGCAATGAGTTCTTCCCGCGACGGCCCGGAATATTTCCGCGGCACATAATCCGTGGAGGGCATCGCAACTCGTCCCGTGCCGCGCTCCGGCGCCGTAATCGTAGCCATGGTTTGTCTCTTGTGAGTTGTTAGTTGTTCAGTTTGCAGTGGCAGTAGTTGACAGTTGCCGAGTGGCAGTTGGGCTTTGACAGTGCAGTTGCGGTTGTAGTTACCGTTGCAGCTACGACATCCAGTTAGTCCCCGCCGCCGAATTCCACTTCGTAGTCATCTTCTTCGATTG
Organism: Gemmatimonadaceae bacterium; assembly: GCA_036003525.1. Lineage (GTDB taxonomy): Bacteria > Gemmatimonadota > Gemmatimonadetes > Gemmatimonadales > Gemmatimonadaceae > Fen-1231. The sequence continues at coordinate 5,909 of DASYSH010000153.1, forward strand.
CGTCCAAAACTCAATCGATCCCCGCCCGGTAATATCTCCCACCCCAAACCGCGACTCATTCCATCCTCCGAATGAGAACGGTTCGCGCGGAACCGGAACCCCAACGTTCACTCCCACCATGCCGGCGGATGCATGCTCCATCACGTGCCGGGCAACAGCGCCGCTCTCGGTGAATACAGAGGCCGCATTCCCGTACGGCGACGCATTCTCAACGCGCAGTGCCTCGTCGACGTTGCCCGCCCGAATGATCACCAGCACCGGCCCAAAAACCTCTTCCTGCGCGATCTTCATTTCCGGCGTCACATGATCCAAAATCGTCGGCCCGAGCCAGTATCCATTTTCCCGGCCCTGAACGGTCGCGTCCCGTCCGTCCACGAGAAGTTTGGCACCCTGTGAAAGTGCCTCTTCTATATATAGAAGGATCCGCGCCTTCGACTGCCGCGAAATCACCGGCCCGATATCCGGGCCCGGCACCATCGCTTTCGCCTTCGCGACCATCTTCGTGATGATCGCGTCGACGTCGTTCACCGCGACCATCACCGACGCCGCCATGCAGCGCTGGCCCGCGCAGCCGCTCATCGAGGCGAGCACATTCCCCGACGTCATCTCGACATCGGCGTCGGGCATCACGATCAAATGGTTCTTCGCGCCGCCGAGTGCGAGGCAGCGCTTCAGCGTCGCCGTGGCCCTGCGATAAACAATTTTCGCAGTCTTGGTCGAGCCCACGAAACTCACCGCCGAAATCCCGCTGTGATCGCAGATCGCCTCGACCACCTCTTTCCCGCCGTGGACGACCTGAAACACGCCCTCGGGCAGTCCCGCCTCGCGCAGCAGCTCGGCGATCTTGATCGCGCTCAGCGGCACGAGCTCTGACGGCTTCAAAATGAAGCAGTTGCCGAGCGCGATCGCGTTGGGCATCGACCAGTTCGGCACCATGATCGGAAAATTGAACGGCGCGATCGACGCGACGACTCCAAGCGGAAAGCGCTCGATCCTGCACTCAACCCCGCGCGAGACTTCGAGCACTTCGCCAGCCGTGATCTGCGGGAGCGAGCACGCAAACTCGGTGAGTTCCGCCGCTTTCAACACTTCGGCGCGCGCTTCGCTGTCGATTTTTCCGTTTTCTTCGGTGATCAGCGCCGCGAGTTCCGCGATATCGCGCTCGAGCAGGGCCTTGTATTTGTAGAAAACCTGCACGCGTTCCTTGATCGGCGTAGCGGCCCACGCGGGCCACGCCTTTTTCGCCGCAATCACGGCGAGGTCCACTTCGTTGTGCCCCGACATCGGCACGCGCGAGAGGACGGTTCCGTCGCTGGGATTGGTCACGTCGATCTGAGGCAGCGCCGAATCGCTCGGAACGCCCACGATAACGTTGGAAACAGCCGGATATTTCATGCCTAAAACTATCGGAATCGCTGAGCAGCGGCAAAACCGGCAACTTCAACGGCAACTACAACTTCGGAACTGCGGTTCCGAAGTAAATCATCGCGTAAACCATTCCGTCGATCCCAATGTCTACAATGTAGAAACTACCTGAATCGGTACTTGATGACACCTCCGGGCCTCGCCGCCGCACTCCTACGCTCGCTTCTCCCATTCGCCGAACGCGGCGAAGTGCTCGAAGCGCTGGCCGATGAATTCAAAGAGCGGGTCTTAAAATCCGGCTCGCTGAGCGCACGTCTATGGTATTGGCGCCAGGTCGCCACATCCATTCCGTCACTCCTTCGCCGCACGGCGTGGCGCGGGGCCGTAGGGTTTGAGCCCGCCGCGAACGCCGGCCGGCCCGGCGGACCCGCGCTCGAACAGTGGATCATGGACGCACGCCACGCGGTGCGCCGCCTCGTCCGCCGCCCGCGCTACGCAATACTCGCGATCGTCACCCTCGCACTCGGCATCGGCGGAACCGCCGCCGTCTTCGGCATCGCGCGCACCATCTTCCTCGATCCGCTCCCGTACGGAAAGCCGGAATCGATCGCGCTCTTTTCCAGCCCCTTCGACTGGTCGCGCCAGGAATTTTCATTCTTCCGCGGCAAAGTCCCCGGATTCTCGGAAGTCGCACAGTACAATTTCTCCGACGCGACACTCGAACGCGGCACCGCGGCGCCGCAGCTCGTCGGATTCTCGGCCGTCTCATCCGAAATCTTCGCCGTGCTCGGCGTGCGTCCAATAATTGGCCGGCCGTTCGAGAAGAACGACGAGATCAGAGGCGCCGCGCCCGTCGCCGTCATCAGCGACGGCCTCTATCAGGAACTCGGCGGCACACCCTCGGTCGTCGGGCAAACGATTCGCTTCAACGGCGCAGCCACAACCGTGATCGGCGTGATGCCGCGCGGATTTTATTTTCCCGCGCCCACCGTGCGTGTCCTGATTCCCGAGATTTACGACCCCGAAGATCACACCGGAAACTGGGCGCTCGTCGGACGCGTCGCGCCGGGCGTCA
>DASYSH010000154.1:0-2084 GCA_036003525.1 Gemmatimonadaceae bacterium
GTCGTGCAGAATTTCCTATTTTTTCGGCGTGAGCGTCACAGGATCCTACCCCTCTTCAATGTAGCCGTTCTCCAAGAGTCCTCAACTTCCAGAGGGATTCACCCGCAGACTGCCCGGAAGCGCATCGAGCAGCGGCTTCAGATCATTGGCGCGCTCGAGCGTCGTGATGAATGTGAGGCCCGGAAGCGAGACGACGAGCAGTCCCGTCACGCCGAACAGGACGACATCCCCCGCCTCGGTGTGCACGACGTTGCTCTCGGAATCGACGAACGTGACTTTTCCGAGCGCGCCGTTCCCGTCGTCGTCGAGTTCACGGGCGCGGCGAAGACTCGCCCACGTGCCGACGTCGTCCCATCCGAAATCCGCGAGCAGCACGAGAAACCGCGAGATGCGCTCGAGGAGCCCGCGCTCGATGCTGACCGAGCGGATCATCCCCGCAAACGCCGGAAGATTTCCGGACGCGAGGGCGTCGAGTCCCGGCGCGATTTCCGGCGTGTAGCGTTCGAGCTTCTCGAGAAATGTTTTCGCGGACCCGACGATTATCCCGCTGTGCCAGAGCGCGCCGTCGCCCGCGAGCGACATGCATTCATGTTCACCGGGCTTTTCGATGAACGCGGCGACTTTGTATGCGCCGCCCTGCGACAGCGTGATCCTCTCGTGCGCTCGATCAAGCGCGCCGCCGAGCGCGATGTATCCGAACGACGGCTCGGGCCTCGTGGGCCGCACACCGAGCGCGACGAGCGCGTTTTCGCGGTTCGCGACCGCCGCGGCGCGGCCGAGCGATTCCCTGAACGCGCCGGGAAACGCGACCGCGAGATCGGTGTGCATCGCGCAGACCGGCGTCTCGCGTCCGGCGCGCCGTGCAACTTCGGCAGCTCCCCAGGCGAGCGCGGCCGCGGTGCCGAGCGGGCGCGGCTCGATCAAAATGTTTTCTTCCGGAAGATCGCGCACGACGCTGCGAATCGCCGGCGCAATGTCGCGACTCGTCACGACAATCACCCGTTCCGGCGGAATCAGCGGCTGCAGGCGGCCGACCGTGTCCTCGAGCAGCGAATTGCCCGTGACGAGCGCGAGCAGCGGCTTCGGACGCGCCGGCGTCGAGAGCGGCCAGAAGCGCGAGCCGATGCCGCCGGCGAACACGACCGCCCAGAGCGCGAGACCGGTGATATCCTCGCCGACCGGCGCGAGCTGAGGCTCCTGAAGCGTGCCGCTGGCGGCTCCACTCAAAGTCGCCGCAGAATTGAAGTCACCCGTTCGTGTCAGATGCATCGCACTTAAAGGTAGCATCATTCCTGCATCGTGCCCGCTATAGTCCTATCCATGCTGCGCCGCACACTCCTGCTGTTTCCGGTCGCGTTGTCTCTCGCGGCCCACGAGGTGCGCGCGCAAACGTGCGCTCCTGCAAAGACCGCGCTCGTGCTCTCCGGCGGCGGCGCGAAAGGATTCGCACACATCGGCGTGCTCGAAGTCATGGACAGTCTGGGGCTGCGCCCCGACCTGGTCGTCGGCACGAGCATCGGCGCGATCATCGGCGGCCTGTACGCGTCGGGTTATTCGGGCCGGCAAATCGACTCGCTGCTGCGCACGCTGCCGATCGAAACGATGATCCGCACGTATGAACCGAAAGTTTCCGCCGCGCTCGGCACGCTGCGCCCTCTCGCGGTGTGGGAGCGCGGACAGCGCGGCTACGTGCTGCAGAGCGGCGCCGTGCGCGAAGGCGAAGTCAACGCATTCCTGACGTCGCTGATGCTGCGCGGCAATCTGAAGGCGCGCGGAAATTTCGACTCACTGCCGATTCCGTTTCGAGCCGTGGCAACGGACGTCGCGACGCGCGGACCGGTGGTGATCGGCGGCGGCGACCTCGCGCGCGCGGTGCGCGCGAGCGCGGCGATTCCGGTCGTGCTGCGGCCGGTGCAAATCGGCGATCAATGGCTGGTCGACGGCGGCATCGCTGAGAATGCGCCGGTGAAGGTCGCGCGGCAGCTCGGAGCGCAGCGCGCATGGATTTCCCTGCTGCCGTTCGCGGGACCGGACCCGAAAACGTTCGATGATCCGTTCACGATCACTACGGTGCTGCTCAACTC
>DASYSH010000155.1:0-2491 GCA_036003525.1 Gemmatimonadaceae bacterium
CATATCCCGCGCTCGATCCGTCGGGTTCACCCGCGACCCTCTCCGAGCCGATTCTCACCGCGCTGCTGCGCGAGCGAATGGAATTCGACGGCCTGATCGTCAGCGACGCGCTCGAAATGCGCGGAGTGCTCATGAATGGTACCGAATCCGAAGCAGCCGTTCGCGCGATCGCGGCGGGGTGCGACGTGCTGCTCGCGCCGATGGATCTCACCGGCGTCGCCCGCGCGCTCGAGCGCGCAGCGCAGCGTGGCGAGCTGGACGAAGACCGTGTACGCGATGCGACCGAACGCCGGGATCGATGGGCGCTCTGGGCGCGGCCATTCGCGGGGCGCGAACCGTCGCTCGACGACGAGATCTGGTCGCGTCAGGTTGCCGACGCGACGGTTCATCTCGTGCGGGGCGCGATCCCGCGCGTCGGAGGCGCGGTGGAGATCGTGCACGTCGATGACGATGCAAGCGGGCCGTGGCCCGTTCCGAGCCGGGCGTTTTTCGGCGAGGCGCTCGCCGCGCTCGAGATCGAAGCGAACGTGATCGACATGCGCTCGACCGGCACGCGCGTACCGGTAGTCATCGCGGCGTATGCGGATTCGGTCGCCGGAAAAACCGAACCCGGATTCTCGCGGGCGAGCCGGGATCGCATCGAGCGCGCCGCGGCCATCGCGCACGAGCAAAAACGCGAATCGCTCGTCGTCATGTTTTCGCATCCGCGCCACGCCGCGCAATTTCCGCAGGCGCCGAATGTGTTGTGCGCATGGGGCGGCGAAAAACCGATGCAGTTTGCAGCGGCTCGCGTGATAGCGCGCGCGTCCCGGTGAGCACGCGAACTCCGGTATAACGGAGCGATGTTAAATGCGTTCGCGCAGAGTGACCGGGAATCTCATCTCAGCATCACCGCGCCGCGCGACGACCTCGCGAACGACGTCTGCCGTTCGCAGCAGCGCGCGCAATTCTTCCAGTGACTCGCCGGTCGCGCGCACGCCGCAAATGGATGTGATCACGTCGCCGGCGCACAAACCGGCATGCTCCGCGACCGAGCCGGGCGCGACGCTCCGCACGATTACGGAATCGGCCGACGCGGGCGCGGAAGAGAGCGCGAGCCCGCTCGCATCGAACGCAAACGGCGCCTGAAACATCGGGCCCGGCTCAAGAATGACGCGCTGGCGTGCGAAGTCGAAAATCGCGGTCGTGCGCTCGAAGATCGCGGCACCGATGGTGCCATCCGCCCATGTGACACCAAAGAATCCCGCGTGCTCACGCATGAGCATCACGACCGGTTCCGGCGCGCGAAGCCCGGCCATGTCGATCCAGTCGAGTCGCGTCACGGTCCCCGTGCCGGCGTTTCCGACTCCGCGACTGGTGGCCGCGGACTGCGGAGCGCGGGCCAGCCCGTCCTCGTGCGCGTCGACGAATGGGGCGGTGAAGGCCGCGCCGAGCGTCGCGGCACCGATGTCGAGGACGAGACGCGCGTCGATCGGCGCGCTGCCGTGCAGCTTGACGGTCACGCGGGCGATCGGAATGCGCATTGCGAGATCGACCGGAAGCGACGCACCGCTTCCGGCATATTGGTACGCGGCAGGTTCGTGCAGGCGCAGCACACGCGCCGCGTAATCGATTTCCACTACAAATCGCGCGAACAGGGAATACCCGATCGTTCCGTCGATGCGGCGGCCATGTTGTTCGCCGACCGCCGCGAGCGGCATGAGGGCGACCGCTTCATCGCGCAACAGAAGCGAACCCAGCCGCAGCGATTGCATGCGGGCGAGCACCATGCTGACGGCGCCCGACCCGCCCGTTGCCGTGGATGGCGACCCAGCCGTTGCGAGGAGGGCGCTCCAGCCGCTGTCGAGCGCGCACATGCTGGCGCCGCTGTCCAGAATGAACGTCGCCGGATGCCCGTCGACGGTTCCGGATAACAGGACGTGTCCGCCGCGAAGTTCGAACGGGATCGTATGGGCCGGGGGCGCAGCCGGGGCGACCGGCGCGGATGCAGACGTGTCTTCTTCCACTGAACGGGAGTTTCCGGTAATATGTGAGCGGCTGATTACATAATGTGATCATATGCTCACATTTCCATCCCGTCAATCCCATCCATGTCCCCGCGCCGGAAAAATCCCGATCTCCCGCTTCCCGCGACGCAGACCCGCAGTCAGGAGACCGTCGAGAGGCTGCTGTCCGCGGCGGAAGACGCGCTGAGCGGGGAAGGCGTCGACGGCGCCACGCTCCGCGCGATCGCGGACCGCGCGGGAGTTTCGCTCGCGATCGTGTATCGCCGTTTCGCCGACAAAGATTCGGTGCTTCGCGCCGTCTACATGCGATTCTTCGAGCGGGTGCGGGCGGCGAATGCCGCGAGCCTCGCGCGCGCCCGCGGCCGGCGCACGCGGCCGCCTGCCGCGATCGCGACGGAACTCGTCGCCGGGATGATCGCGGGATATCGGGCCAATCGAAATTTGATTCGCGCGCTCCTGCTCTACGCGCGCACCCACGAGGACGC
>DASYSH010000156.1:0-2621 GCA_036003525.1 Gemmatimonadaceae bacterium
GTCGCCGTCGCGGGAGTCCCCGGCGCGGACGAATCCGCCACCAGCTCATCGATGATCCACGATCCCAGCGCGCGGTAGCTTTCGAACTGCGATTCGCTGAAAAACTGATCCGCACTCGATTCCTGCGGAAAAGTCGGGGAGAGATTCGCGTAGTTGATGACGTCGCGCGGCTCCATCTTTCCGTAGACGGCCGGCTTGATGTACACGAGAACGCCGTCGTAGTCCTCCTCCTTGCAGCCGGCGCTCTGCGGCATATCGACCGCGGAATACTTGATCTTCGCGGTCGCCCAGTAAGCGCCGTCGTTCGTGCCGGCACGGCCGATGTTCACCGGGTTGTCGAATTCGATCGGGATTCCAAAGTCGATGCGGATCTTCCTCACCGCATTCCCGAGATCTTCAAAAGTGTAGTTCGGATCCGCGCCCGCGTCGCTGACGAGAATGAAGCGATTGCGGCGGAAGACCATTTCGTAGAGCGCGAGATTTTCGAATTGTCCGCCATCCGACAGGTACACGTACTCGCTTCGATCGCTCGTCCGTCCCGCCATTTCGGATAGAATCGGCGTCAGCCGGGATTTCGGGGCGGATCGCAGCCAGGTATCGGCACCCGGTGCGCCCGGGTTGCCGAGCCACCATCCGAGCCGCGCGTTGAAAAATGTCATCAGGAATGCGCCGATCGCGGTCGTCCCCGCGCCGTCGTTCGGACTTACGGCCGCGCCGGAAATCGCCATCGCGGTTCCGAGACTGACGCCGTCGCGTCCTCCATAGCCCGGCTTCGAACTCGGCGTCGGCACTCCGGGGTTCGCGTACGGCTCCATCCGCCGGTAACCCGTGAACGCGGAGCCCGCATGCAGCGGCGTCATCGTCATCGACTCACCCTTGCGCTGCTGCCATGCGAGGTTGCGTCCGGCCGCAAGGTTCAGCGTGACGTTGAGCACATGCATCGGCGGCACGGACTCCGAGCGCTCACCGCCGCGGGCGGCCTCGGCGGGACTCACGCGCGCGGGCCAAAGATCGCGCAGCGAGACGTCGTCGTCCGCATCGAAGCCGGTGAACGGATTCGGATTGCGCGCCGTCGACGCGCGAGTGGTGCCGAGAAAAGCGCGCACCGTCCGCGCCTTCCACAGCGCGTGAAGCGAAAATGTATTCGTGTTCACGATGCGGCTGAACACCGCGCTCGTGACGATCGCCGCAAGCATGAGCAGCAGCACGCCTTTCCACAGCGCATGATTGCCCGGTTCGGACACCGCTTTCGACCGCGCGACACTGTCGACCAGTTCGTGCAGCGCGACCGTATCGCGCGCCCGCTCGCGCATCCCTTCGTTCAGCGCCTGACGCGTCGCGAGGCTTCGCTCCGTCTGCGCGATGAGCGACCCCGAGGCGTTGGTCTCGACCGCCAGCGACTCGGCAGGCGTGGACGGCGCAAGCGCTCCGTTTCGCGCAAAGGTGAATGCGCGCACCGCGTCGCGAACCAGATACAGGGTGTCGATTACCTCATGCATCTCCGCGGAGTACGCGGCCGAACGGAGGATGCGGTGCCGCTCCAGCGTGTCGAACACAAGCGCCGCGGCCGTGTAGGCCCTGTCTGCAGCCAGAATTCTCAGGTCGTTCGTCGCGTCGATCGTCTCCGCGGAGTCCAGATTGACCGGTTTCGGAGCGTCATGCATCAACAGCGATATCAATCGCGAACCGGATTTCACGACGTTGGTGCGCTGCGCCTTCGACAGAATCTCGAACATCGGACCCGACGAGTATCGTGCCGCGGATTTTGCAGCGTCGGAATCATCGGTCGGTGGCGTACACTGAAACCATTCGGCAAGGGTCGTGGTGGCGCAGATCGAGTTGATGTTGCGCTCGTTCGCTGCTGCGAGCCCGACAATCAGGCACATCACGAACACCGGCGCCGCAAGTGAAATCGCCGCGCTGCGAATCACCGAGCCCTTCGATGGTGCGGTGGTGCCCGACGGTGGCGTGGCCTTGCTCAGGAACATCGTCAGCCATGTCGAAACACCGCCGACACCGAGCAGCGTCACCTTTTGCCAGAGCCCGCTCAGGAGCGTCGGTCCCTCGAGCACGAGACCGCTCGACACCATCCATCCGATGGCCACGATCAGAACCCACGCGTTCGCGCGGGCGGACCACTCGCGTTCGGAGTCGCTCGCTTCGTTGCTGGTCAAACCGGTATACAGCTGGCTCGTGATGACGCTGCCGAGCAGCACGACGGCCGGACCAAGCGTCATGTACAGTCCGCGCAGCCATTCGTCTTCCCAATTGCTCATTACTACGAGAATCGACAGCGCGAGTGAATAGCCCGCCATCCCGCTTGCGAGCACCTTCATCGACTGCCACAGTGTTTTTCCAATCGACTGACCGCGACGCCGGATCAGCGCGGTCCCGACGACGACCACCATTGCGAGCAGGATCGCAAGCAGCGCGACACCGCCGTATGTGTCGCTGCGCACATCCCAGCCGACGCTGATCCACAGTCCGACGACGACGATCATCGAGCCGATGACGAGCGGCGCGATAAACCAGCCGAGCACCTGCGCTTGCGACGGGGCGGCGCGCCGGCCGGCGGCGACTTCGTCTCCGCCCACGCGCACCCACTCGATGTATGCCGATGC
>DASYSH010000157.1:0-1764 GCA_036003525.1 Gemmatimonadaceae bacterium
CATTTCGAATGAGCGGGCGAAGTCCAAGCAAGCTGGCTGACGCGACTCCCCGCGCGCCGCGGGTGCGCGAGGACACCATCGCCGCGGTTGCGACGGCGCCGGGGCGCGGCGCGATAGCGATCGTGCGCCTGAGCGGCGCGAACGCGCTCAGTGTCTGCAGACGCGTCGCGCGGCCCGCGGGTGGCTGGCCGGTCGTCGCGCGCGAAGCGACGAGATGTCTCGTGCACGAGGCCGACGAACCGGCGCGCGCGCTCGACGATGCGCTGATCACTGTTTTTCCGGCGCCGCATTCCTATACCGGTGAAACGGTGATCGAACTCGGCGTCCATGGCGGCGCGTATGTGCCCGCCGCGGTGCTCGCGGCACTCGTTCATGCGGGCGCGCGGCCCGCGGAGCCGGGCGAGTTCACGGAGCGCGCCGTGCTGCACGGCAAATTCGACCTGCTGCGCGCTGAGGCAATCGCGGATCTGATCGACGCGCGCTCGCGCGCCGCCCACCGGATGGCGCTGCAGCAGCTGTCGGGCGCACTCTCCCACCGTCTCGCGTCGCTGCGCGCGGGCGTGATCGAAATCGAAGCGCTGCTTGCATACGATGTCGATTTTCCCGGGGAGGACGACGGTGCATTGCCGCGCCGCCGTGTGCTTGCGGCGTGCGATGCGGCCATCGGAGCGCTCGACGCGCTTCTCGCGACGGTTCCCGCGGCGATACTCGGACGCGAGGGAGCGACCATCGTGCTCGCGGGACCGCCGAATGCGGGAAAATCGTCACTGCTGAACGCGCTCGTCGGCGAGTCACGCGTGATCGTGAGCGACGAACCCGGCACGACACGCGACGCCGTCGACGTGCTGCTCGAGCACGATCCATGGCCGCTGCGCATCGTCGACACGGCCGGACTGCGCGACGGCGCGGATCCGGTCGAACGGCTCGGCATCGAGGTGAGCGCGCGCTGGCTCGCGCGCGCGCATGCGGTCGTGGCGTGCGCGGAGTCGCCTGAAGCGCTCGATGCCGCGATTACGGCAATATCCGGACTGACCGCCGCTCCGATTGTCGCCGCACTGACGAAAAATGATTTAGTAACAAATAGAGATAAAATACGGCATGCGGATGCCGTCGCGGTCAGCGCCTCGAACGGCACCGGCCTTTCCACGCTGCTCGAGCGCATAACCCGGGCGGTGATGGATACGACGGGCGACGTCGACGCGGACACTCCAATGGTGACGCGGGCGCGTCACCGTTCGGCGCTCGAGCGGGCGCGCGGCGAGCTGGCGGAGTTTCGCAGCGCATGGAACGCCGGTCAGCTTCCGGCGCCCGTCGCGGCCGTGCACGTGCGCGAGGCGGCGGCGGCGCTCGATGAGCTGATCGGCGCGGTGGACATTGACGATGTCCTGGCCCGCGTGTTCTCGAGTTTTTGTGTTGGGAAGTAGCTAGGGCGGCCGGGGACTACGCGGTGCGGGCCGCGCTGTCGGAGAGCGATGCGATTTCCTGCGCGCCGGCGCGCAGCGCCCACGGCAATCCGCGCTCGGCGATCGCGTCCTCGACCATTCTCGCGCCGAGAAAATAGCCGGCGCGCTCCGGCAGAATGTACCGCTGCACGGTGCGCGATTCGTCGCTCATGCCGCCCGAGAGGTAGCGGAGGCGCAAACCGAGGCCGGCGCGGTCGAGATCGTCCGCGACCGCGCGCGAAAGCACCGCTTCGAGTTCGCGGATTCGCGCATACTGCTTGCGCGCATATCCGAAATATTCCCACAGGGCGTGTCCCGGGCT
>DASYSH010000158.1:0-6584 GCA_036003525.1 Gemmatimonadaceae bacterium
TTCGACGGCAACCGCCGCCTTCCGCCCCTCGTCAACGAGCCGATTCGCTCGTACGCCCCCGGCACTCCCGAGCGCGCCGCGCTGAAATCGCGACTGGCCGCGATGGAAAAGGAATGTCCGGAAATCCCGCTGATCATCGGCGGCAAGGAAATCCGAACCGGCGATATCGAAAAAGCGACGTCGCCGCACAAGCATGGCCACGTCACGGCGACGTGGCACAAGGCGCGTCCGGAAGACGTGAAGGCCGCGATCAAAGCGTGCGCCGACGCGCAGCGCGACTGGTCGACCTGGCGCTGGGAAGATCGCGCCGCGATTCTGCTGAAGGCCGCGGAGCTTCTCGCGACGACATGGCGTCCCACCATGGCCGCCGCGACGATGCTCGGTCAGTCGAAGACCGCGTTCCAGGCCGAGATCGACGCGACCTGCGAGCTCATCGACTTCTGGCGCCTCAACGTGGCGTTCGCCGGCGAGCTCTACAACGAGCAGCCGATGTCGTCGCAGGGCATGTGGAACCAGACCGACCTGCGCGGCCTCGAAGGCTTCGTGTACGCAGTGACGCCGTTCAACTTCACGGCGATCGGCGGAAATCTTCCGACGGCGCCCGCGCTCATGGGCGGCACGGCGCTCTGGAAACCGTCGAACGCGGCGATCCTCTCGTCGTACTACACGATGAAGCTGCTGATCGAAGCCGGCATGCCGCCGGGCGTGATCAACTTCGTGCCGGGCGACCCGATCATGGTGTCCGACCTCGCGCTCAACGACCGCGATCTCGGCGGAATTCATTTCACCGGCAGCACGACCGTATTCCAGTCGATGTGGAAGACGGTCGGCAACAACATTTCGAATTACAAATCGTATCCGCGCATCGTCGGCGAGACCGGCGGCAAGGACTTCATCATCGCGCACCCGTCGGCGGACGTCGCGGGCCTCGCGACGGCGATCGTGCGCGGCGGATTCGAATACCAGGGGCAGAAGTGCTCGGCCGCGAGCCGCATCTACATCCCGAAGTCGATTTGGCCCGAGGTCCGTGATCGCGTGATCGCGATGATCAAGGCGATCAAGGTCGGCGACGTCAGCAACTTCAAGAACTTCATGGGCGCCGTGATCGACAAGCGCGCGCACGATCGCATCACCGCGTATCTCGCTGATGGAAAGAAGAATGCGAAGATCCTCGCGGGCGGCGTCGCGAATGGCGAGACGGGCTGGTTCGTCGAGCCGACGCTCGTCCAGACCGAAGATCCGTCGTACCGCCTGATGTGCGAGGAAATCTTCGGACCGGTCGTCACGGCGTACGTCTACGACGACAACAAGTGGACGGAGACGCTGAAGATCGTCGACTCGACTTCACCCTACGCGCTAACGGGCGCGGTGTTCTCGCGCGATCGCGCGGCAATTCACGAAGCCCACACGGCTCTGCGCAACTCGGCCGGCAACTTCTACGTGAACGACAAGCCGACCGGCGCAATCGTCGGACAGCAGCCGTTCGGCGGCTCGCGCGCGTCGGGCACGAACGACAAAGCGGGATCGAAAATGAATCTCATGCGCTGGGCGAGCGCGCGCACGGTGAAGGAAACGTTCGTTCCCGCGACCGAACATCATTACCCATTCATGGATGCCGAGTAAACACAATTTCGTAACGCTCGACGTTTTTACGTCGAGCGCATTCGGCGGAAACCAGCTCGCGGTCTTTCCCGACGCGAGCGGTATTCCCGAAGACGCGCTGCTCCGCATCGCGCGCGAATTCAACTTCGCCGAGGTCACGTTTTGTTATCCGCCAGCCGAGGCGGCGCACACGAAACGCGTGCGGATCTTCACACCGGCCCGTGAAATACCGTTCGCGGGACATCCGACCGTCGGCACGGCGATCGCGCTCGTGATGCTCGGCCAGGCGGGCGCGCAAACCGGCGCCGAACTGAAGCTCGTGCTCGAAGAGGGCGTCGGGCCGATCCCGGTTACCGTGAGGCTGAAAGCGGGCGCGCCCGCGTTCGCGCAGTTCTCGACGGCGAGGCTTGCGGAGACCGGACCGGCGACGCCGAGCGCGGGTGCGATCTCGGAAGTTCTGATGATCGATCCCGACGATATTCTCCTGACGCCGTTGGCGCCGCAGAATGTCACGTGCGGGCTGCCCTTTTTGATGGTGCCGCTGCGCTCGGTCGACGCGGTGAGCCGCTCGCGCGTCCGCATCGAAAAGTGGGAACAGATTCTGAAATCCGCGTGGGCGCCGGACATTTTTGTCTTCGCCAAGGACGGCGACACGCATTATCACGCGCGGATGTACGGACCTGGCGTTAATGTCCCCGAAGATCCCGCGACGGGTTCCGCGAACGCCTGCCTTGCGGGCTATCTCGGTGCGCGCGCCGAGCAGCAGGACGGCACGCTCGTCTGGACCGTCGATCAGGGTGTCGAGATGGGCCGGCCGAGCCGGCTCGAGATCGAAGCTGACAAATCCGCCGGCAAGGTCACGGCGATTCGAGTCGGCGGCAACGCGGTAATGATGACGGAAGGTTCGCTGTCGATTTGAACCTGCGGCTTTCCCACAGGTACCCGCGGGAACCCGCGGCAAACTATTTGCTCTTACTCCTCCATCTTCATCCCGCTCAGCTCGACCGATCTCCGCCCGGGAAGCGATCCATCGAACGCGCGCATGCCCGGATGCCAGAGCTCCGTGCGATCGCGGCCGTTTCGTTTGGCGACGTACAGCGCTTCGTCCGCGCGCGCGATGAGAACCGACGCAATCTGATCGTTGCGCGCGATGTCTGACGCGATGCCGATCGAAATCGTGATCGCCCGCTCGATGCCCACCGCCGCGAACGGCCGCGTGCGGAACGCGTGCTGGATACGATCCGCGAGGATCTGCGCGCCTTCGTGATTCGTGTCCGGCGCGAGGATTTCGAACTCCTCGCCGCCATATCGCGCGACCACGTCGCCAAGACGCGCCGTCTCGCGCAGCAGCAGTCCCATCTCACGCAGCACTTCGTCACCGGTGAGGTGACCGTACTCGTCGTTGATGCGCTTGAAATGGTCGACGTCGAGCGCGAGCACGGACAGTGGCTGGTTTCCGCGCAGCGCGCGCGAAACTTCACGTGTCGCGAGCTGGTCGAACCCGCGACGGTTGAAACATCCGCTCAGCGGATCGGTGAGCACGATCGTCTCGAGATGTCCGCGCATCCGGTTGTACGCGCGTCCCACGACGGTGATCGCGTCGGGCATGCGGTCGAGCGATTCGTCGTACGTCAGTGAGAAATCGCCTTCCTGCGCTTTCTCGAAGACCTGCACGATGCGAACCAGCCGCTTGGAGATGTGCCCCTGGAGGAGAATGAACATCGTGGTGCCGACGAGAAACAGCGACAGATCCCAGAACCGCTCGGCCAGCCCGTCCATCATGCCGTGATCGGCCGCGGCGAATACGGCCATCGTGTAAAAGACGGCGACGCTGATGAGGTTGTAGATCGTCGCGCGCTGTCCGAAGTAGAGCTGCGTGAACTGCACGGGAAACATCGCGATGATCAGCGAGCGCGAATATTCCGACGGCGGCGTGACGATGTACACTGCGCTGAACAGGAGCACCATGTCCGCCACGACAGCGACGATCACCGCGTCGTGGCCGGCAATTTTTCGCGCGGCGAGATACGCCATCATCGCCTGGACGAACACGAGATACGCGATGAGCAGCGCGCCGGCGACGAGCAGCGCGTTATGCGCGCCGATCGACCGGGCGACGACGGAGTCGGCGTTGATCACTCCCGCCCACTTCAGCGCGATCGTGCCGAAACCGATCAGCAATACAAAGACGCGCCGAAACTTCCCCTGCCATTGGAGAATATCGGCGGTGGACAATTCACCGCTGCCAGACACCGCCGGCGGCGCGGGGACGAGGCTCAAAGGAGGAATTCCACTTGATGAATGGACGTGGTTCCCCGCTCTCTCGCAACCCCGCGGAACGCCTTGGCCCTGCGCCTTCGCAGCTGTTTCGGTCTTCGGACTTCGGTCTTCGGTCGCTGTTAGAATTTCGCTTCCAGATAACTGTCGAACCGCCACTGCCGCGACGGGAACAAACCCCGCGCGAGATCGAAACGCACGAGTCCGTCGAACAGCGACCAGCCCACGCCGACACCCGAGAGCGGACGCCCCGGCATTCTCCACGTGTCGCGCGCGCCGGCCCATCCGAGATCGGCGAATCCAATTATTCGCGACGCGGGATTGTTCGTGCCGAGCTCCGCGCGCGCAAGCCAGAACGCGTCGCCCGCCGCGGTCAGCGCCGTCTGCCCGCGAACCGTTTGCAGCCCGCCGAGATAGAACAGACGCTGCACCGGCAGCGTGCCGCCCGAGTATCCCCCGCTCAGCGTCAGCGCGCCCGCGAGCTTCGATCCGATCGAGTGCGAAACGGTTTCTTCGAACAATCCGCGCACGTACGAGAAATCACCGCCCGCGCCCTCGACGCGCACGTCGCTCAACAAGCGGAATCCGTTGGGATCGAGGCCCACGCTCGACCGCAGCGTGAGTCCCGCGCCAAACTCCTTTGCCTGCTGTGCCGCGGGATTTGCGATGAAGCGCGAATCGTTGCCGCCGCCGAACAGCGTCCAGCGCGAGTTCACGTCCGCCTTCCACTGTTGTTCGCCGAACAGCCGCCAGCCGAGTGTTCCCCATTTCGGCGTGTTGCCGGAAAGCTCCGCGCCCCACGTGCGGAAATAGGCGCCTTCGTCGCGGCCGTAGAGCAGCGCCGGGATCGAAGCGCCGAATGAAAGCGGCGTGCCGAAGTCCGTCATCACGTCGAGCCGGCGGTACACCGTTCCCTCGATCGTGCTGCGGCCGTTGGTCCGCGCCAGCGACAGACTTCCGTTGAGCTGTTTGTCGGCCCAGCTTCCGCGCGCGTCGAGCGTCGCCGTGTACCCCGCGCCGAGCGCGCTCGTGAGACCCACGCCCGTCGAAATTCCTTCGACGCGATTGTACCGCGTTTTCGAGAGACCCCAGTCGACCGTCGGCGCCTGCGGCCCCCATGCGGGCTGCAGTCCGAATGAAAGCGCTTTCACGAGCAAGTCGCGTTCGCCGCCGCCGAACACTTCGTCACCCTTGTCGTAAATCGACGGCGGAAGATCCGGCGAGTTCGCGAGTTTGGCGGAGTCGCATGGAATGCGCATCGCAACCGAGAGCGTGCCCTCATAGCGGCGCTGAATCGTGCTGTACATGCCCGTGGCCGCGCAGTCTTTCTCGCGCTGCGCGGCGATTTCCTTGCCGCGCGCGCGGACCGCTTCGCGCACGAGCGAGTCGCGCAGCACGCGATTCGTCTTGGCGCTGTCGAGACTGTCGCGCAGCACCGCCACTCGCGACGCCGTGCGCGGCAGAATCGGGAGCGCACCGAGGTCTTCGTTGACGCTCGCGTATTTGAATTTCTGCTCGACCGTGACCGGCACGTGGATGAACATCACCTGCGCCTGACCCTCGAGCGCCTGCGTGCGCGGAAGCCAGAAGCGCTGGTTGTACAGCCCGTATTCCATCGTGATCGCGGAGATGTCCACCTTGAGCGGATTCATGATCGCCTTCACGAGCACCGGCGGATCGTCGTTGTTGCTGTTGATCCGCACCGTGCCGCGCCCGCCGCGTCCGCGTCCGCCGCCGGGCGGAGGCGCGTTCGCCTCGCCTGCGCGGCCGCTCGCGATGGCTTCGCTGTCGCGCACCGCGCGGTCCCTCCTCCGGATTTCGTTTTCGTCCTTCACCTCGGTCCACACGTCCATCGGCATCGAGATGCGGTACACCGCGCGCACCAGATGCGCCGACGATTCGTCGAACCAGAACGAGCCGACGCTCAGATTCCATTTCGGCCACCGCGCTTCGATTTTCAGTTCGCGAAGCGTGATCCGCTTGTCGTCGGGGAGCGTCATGATCACGGAGTCGCCCGTCTGGTACGTGTAGTACGCCTCGGCGCCCTCGGCGATCGGATGCACGAACTGCGTTTCATCGACCTCCGCCTGCGCGAGGCCGCCGCCGATCCAGAGATCGTTGCGGCCGGGATAGTACGGAATCGGCGACATCCCCTGGATGTTCACGCCGTTCGACGCGCCCTTGTTCGCTTCGGGATCTTTCCCGGCGATCGGCACCACCGCGCGACTTCCTTTCACGTCGACGAGCGCGCCCTTTCCCTTTTGCCATTCCACGCGTGACGCCTCTTCCGCTCGCATCGCGAGACGGTCGCGGCCGACCGCCTTGAATCCGAGCCCGACGGACACGCGCTGATACGTGGTCGCATCGTAACTCAGCAGCGCAGAATCCTGTTTGAGACGCGCCGCGCGCGCGCGCAGCAGCAGGCTTTTCGCCGCGGCGTCCTTGAACGCGCTCGCGCGCAGCGCGTCGGTGAGCGGAATGCGATGAAACGTCTGCGGACGGCGCGGCGGAGCGCCGGCCTCGAACGTCGCCTCGGATTCCGCGCGACGGATCTTCTCGCGCGCCTTCTCGGCCGAATCGGCGCCGACGGAGACGCCCACCTGAACCTGGAAGGCGATCGCGATCGGAAGCAGGACCATCATCGGCGGTATCTCCTGATAGTGATGCAACTCGTGTTCATTCTGATACGCAGGGGGTGGCGTATC
>DASYSH010000159.1:0-8056 GCA_036003525.1 Gemmatimonadaceae bacterium
GGTTTTTCCGGGCGCGGCCGCGCGCTCACCGCGGCAATCGAACGCTCAACGGAATCGGCGACGATTCTTCCTGCGGCGGTGTCGCCTGTCGCGCGCGACACGAGCTCGGCCGTCCGCCGGAAGTCGCTGATGTGATCGTCACGAATCGCGAGCGTGTTGATGCCCGCCTTTCGCAGCTGTGCGGCAGCCGCGCGGTTCGACTGGCCCGCGTAGATGATGACGAGATCCGGACGGACGCCCAGGATCGCCTCGACGTTCGGCTCCATGCCGTTGCCGAGATCGGGCACCGCTTTCGCCGCATCGGGATAGAGGTCCCAGTGCGTGCGTCCCACGACGCGCGGCCCGGCGCCGAGCGCGAAAAGCAGTTCGGTGGTGACGGGGTTCAGCGAGACGATGCGCTGTGCCGGCGCGGCGACGCGAATTGTGTCACCGTAGTCGTCCTGCTGGAACGCCGCGCCCTGCGGCGTTCGCTCCGCTTTCGGTGCACCGCACGCGGCGCTGAAAGCGCTCGCGACGAGCAACATGACAAGGCGCGACGAGTGACAAGACGACAAAAAGGGCTCCCTCCCGATGGAAGAAGCCCGCAACGCAGATGGGAATGCCGACAGAATCCGGCGCCATCGTACGCCACCAGCCCTCCCCCGAGGACGTGTTTACGTGGCGCGAACGTGAGTCGTCTCCTGGCTCCGGGCCGCCTCGCTCGCCTTCCCGACCGAAAACAACGGTCAGTGGCGCTTTGAGGAGGCGTGTCTGCTGTTCGCACACGCGAACAAGAAACTTGCCCGTTACAGTGGCGGGGCCGCGCCGGATTTCAACCGGCTTCCGTGTCCCGCGTTCGCAATCAATTGTCAGGCGAAGCTACATGCGCCGTTGGCGGGGCGCAAGCGGCGCGGGATCTAAAGTCCGTCGCGCCGCGCGATGGCCGACGTGAGTTTCGCTTTCATCCGCGCGCGCGATTCATAATGATCGGCGCGCTCGTCTTCGCTCGGCGATTGCTTCTTCTCGAACGCATCGTCGAGCGCTGCGATCTGTCGCGCGATGTCATCGGGATCCGCGCCGCCGAGTTCGTGGGCGCGCGCGACGAGCGGACCCTTTCGCATCAAGCTCGCGCCGAGCCCGGCAAGCATCGCCGCGCCGATGCCGATGACGATGATCGCCATGCGCGTCGAGAACGCCGCGCCCGGGCGCGACGGCGCGACGGCCGATACCACCGAATTCCCAGGCGAATTCTGCGCGAGAAAGCGCTTGAACGGCCGTCCCTCGATGTTCACCGACGCCATTTTTTTGAGCGACGCTCCCGTCGCGTCGCCCTGCAGATCTTCCACGAGCACTTCGAGCACCGCCGTCGGCGCGATCGATGGAATGGTGATCGGCCCCTTGGTGAGCGGGACGCGATAATGAAACGACAGCTGCTTGATTCCCGGCGCGATCGGCGCGAACACCCGCACCCGGCCATTGTCGAACTTCACGGCATCCGCGGGGATGTCGCCGTCGGTCGCGACAAATCCGGTGACGCCGGCCGGCACCGTCGTCTCGAATGTCGGCGTCTCGTAAATGCCGGCGACTCGCGTGACCGAACTGTCGTTCGCGAGCTCGTACACTTCGATGATGCCGCGCGTCTTGCCGGTGTCCGGCGCGGTGACGATCACATGCCGCCCGCGCACGCTCACCGGGACCGGCCCGCTCGTCGTGTCGTACACGAGCAGATCGGCGTCGCCGCGACCGGTGACCGCATTGCGCAGCGGCGGCGTGAAGTACGCGATGCCGTCGTAGCTCGAGGCGATGAAATACATCGCGCTGCTGTCGCCCGTCGCCCGATAATGAAAAACGAAGCGCCCGGCCGCGTCCGTGCGGGTCGAGTCGATCGGCGCGGCCGCGTCTTTGCCGACGCGATGGAGAACGACCCAGTTTCCCGCGAGAGGGACATCGCCTTTGGGAGTGATGCGTGAAACGATGCCCCGTGCCTCGCGGTCGGAAGCCGGCGACGGCACCGCAGTTGAGGCGCGGTGCGGCGCCTGCGCTCGTGCAGCTGCGGACGCGGTGAGCATCAGGCTGACGGTCGCGAGCGTTCGCGCCACGCAGCGCATGCTACAGCGTGAATTTGCCAAAGTCTTCAGGACGGAGACGTTCCAGGTGGCGTTTGAGCTGCTCGGCGCCGCGCATGTGCGCTTCCATTGACGACGCGCTCAGATCGGGACCGGTTTCCTTTTCTTCTTCGCCCGCGTCCGTCTCGCCCGACGGCGCCTCATATTCGGCGAGCAGTTCTTCAGCGGCGAAAATCGGCGCGCCGAGGCGCACCGCGATCGCGATGCTGTCCGAGGGACGAGAGTCCACGACGTGCTTCGCCGCGCCGCGCAGCAGGTGCATCTCCGCAAAGAACGTCCCGTCCTGCACGCGGGTGATATTGACGCTCTGCAATTCTCCGCCGAGCGCGACGATCAGCGAGCGGGCGAGATCGTGTGTCATCGGGCGCTCGCGCAGCACGCCGTCGAGATGCGCCGCGATCGATTCCGCCTCCGCGCGGCCGATCCAGATCGGGAGAATCCGGTCGCCGTTTTTCTCCTGAAGAATCACGACGAACGAATTCGACCCGCTGTCGAGCCCGAGACGCGAAACGACCACTTCGACCACGGGACCTCCGAGTTTCTCGAGTGTTCCGGAGGCGGGGCGAACTTACGCGCGCACCGCTCTCTTCAACTCGGCGACGCGATCGGTCCGCTCCCACGTGAACAGCGTGACCTTCTTCCCGTGCCGAACGGCGCGCTCACTCGTGCGTCCGAAATGGCCGTACGCCGCGGTGTCACTGTAGATCGGTTTGCGCAGATCCAGGGCTTCGATGATGCCCTTGGGCGTGAGATCGAATACGTCGCCAACCGCGGCGATGATTTTTCCCTCATCGACGGTCGCCGTACCGAACGTGTCGACCATGACCGAAACCGGTTTCACCACGCCGATCGCATACGCGACCTGCACTTCGCACTTCGTCGCAAGTTTCGCGGCGACGATATTTTTTGCGACCCAGCGGGCCGCGTATGACGCCGAGCGGTCAACCTTGGACGGATCCTTTCCGCTGAAGGCGCCGCCGCCATGCCGGCCCATGCCGCCGTATGTGTCGACGATGATTTTGCGTCCCGTCAGCCCCGCGTCGCCTTGCGGTCCGCCGATCACGAAGCGGCCGGTCGGATTGATGTGCAGCGTCATCGACTTCGCGCGCAGTTCTTTCGGGATCGTCGCGTCGATGATTTCACGTTTCACCGCGTCGGTGATCGTCTTGTTGTTCACGGAGTCGCTGTGCTGCGTGGAGATCACGACGGTGTCGACGTGCACCGGGCGCCCGTTCTCGTAGAGCACGGAGACTTGCGACTTTCCATCGGGGCGCAGCCACGGCAGCGTGCCGTCCTTGCGGCGATCGGCCAGCGCGCGCGTGAGACGATGCGCGAGCGTGATCGGGAGCGGCATCAGCTCGTCGGTTTCATCGCACGCAAAGCCGAACATCATGCCCTGGTCGCCTGCACCGCCAGTGTCGACGCCCATCGCGATGTCTTTCGACTGCTGGTCGATCGTCGACATCACCGCGCAGGTGTTCGCATCGAAACCGTAGCCCGCTTCGGTATAGCCGATGCGCGCGATGGTCTCGCGCACGAGCGCGGGGAGATGGACGTACGCCTCTGTCGTGATCTCACCGAAAATCGTCGCGAGGCCGGTCGTGACCATCGTCTCGCAGGCGACGCGCGACGCGGGATCTTTCGCGAGCAGCGCGTCGACAACGGCGTCGGAAATCTGGTCGGCGACCTTGTCCGGATGGCCTTCGGTAACGGATTCGGAGGTAAAGAGATGGCGACGGAGCACGGAGGTAGGCGGTATGGGAGGTCAGTGAATCGGATTGGATCAATGTTAAGTCATGGACAACACGAGCGACAGCGGAGCTTAGCGAGTCACCTGCTTATGCCAACTCCGCCGATAACCTCTCCCGCAAAATCTTCTCCGCCTCCTGCGCCGTCCCCGCCTCGAGCGCCGCCTTCGCCGCCTCGATCGCCACACTCACATGAATCCCCCTCACAATCTGCTTCACTCTCGTCACCGACCTCGGCGCCACGCTCAGCGTCCGCAGGCCCAGCCCGATCAGCGCGAACGCCATCAGCGGCTCCGACGCCATTTCGCCGCAGACGCTCACGTTGAGGCCGTGCGCGTGCGCCACCTCGCAGGTCCGGTTGATGAGGCGAAGCACGGCCGGATGCAGCGGCGTAAACCGCGAGGCGAGCCGGGCGTTGCCGCGGTCGACCGCGAGCGTGTACTGCACCAAATCGTTCGTGCCGATGCTGAAGAACGCGACTTCTTTCGCCAGCGTATCGGCCGTAATCACCGCGGCCGGCGTTTCGATCATGATGCCGAGCGGCACATCCGCACGGAACGCGGCGCCGCGGTCGGACAGTTCGCGCGCGGCTTCCGCCATCAACGTGCGCGCTTCGCGCACTTCGTCGATCGTCACGATGAGCGGAAGCATGATGCGCACGTCGCCGTGCACGGCGGCGCGCATCAGCGCGCGCAGCTGCGTCTTGAAAATCTCCGGCTCGTCGAGACACATGCGAATCGCGCGCCAGCCAAGAAATGGATTCGGCTCGTGCGGATATCCGCCGACCGGAAGTTTGTCGCCGCCGACGTCGAACGTGCGGATCACGACCGGCTGCCCGTTGAACGCCTTGATGACTTTTGCATAGGCGTTGTACTGCTCTTCTTCGTCGGGCATCGTCGCGCGTCCCACGACGAGGAACTCCGTGCGCATCAAGCCCACGCCCTGCGCGCCGCTGTTCGCGGCGCCCGTCGCCTCTTCGGGCAGATCGACATTGGCGAGCAGCTGAATGTTCACGCCGTCCGCCGTGATCGCCGCCTCGCCCGCGAGGCCGGCGAGCACTTCGCCTTCGCGCCGCTCGATGTGCGCGCGCGCCGCGGCGTCTTTCAGTTCGGCCGCGGTCGGCCGGACGACGAGCACGCCCGCCGTCGCATCGAGAATGACTTTTTCTCCGCTCGTGAGGCGCGATGACGCGTCGAGCAGTCCGACGACCGCCGGCAGCCCGAGCGATCGCGCGAGAATCGCCACATGCGATGTGCGCGTGCCCGCGTCGGTCGCAATTCCCGCGATGCAATCGCGGTCAAGCTGCAGCGTGAGACTCGGCGTAAGATCGTGCGTCACCAGAATCGCATGCGATCCTTTCGGCAGGTCGACCGGATCGTAATCCGGAAGATCGAGCAGAATGGAAAGCACGCGGATGTGCACGTCGGTGAGATCGCCGACACGCTCGCGCATCATCGCGTGCGCCGACCGGGCGAAGTGCTCCCGCCATTCGAGCATCACGACATCGAACGCGCGCTCGGCCGCGAAGTTCTGTTTGATGACGTCTTCAATGCGGCGCCGCAGTTCCGCGTCCTCGATGATCGACACCTGCACATCGAAAATCGCCGCTTCGGCAGGACCGGCGTTCTTTTCCGCGCGCTCGCGCACATGCCGCAGCCGCTCCACGGCGCGGTCGAGCGCGTGCTGCAGCCGCTCGAGCTCGCGCGGGATCGCCGCGTCGTCGATCATCCTCGGCGGAACTTCCGGGATCACCCAGCGCAGCAAGTGAACCGGACCGACCACGATCCCGGGCGACGCGGAAATGCCGGTGAGCATCGAAGGTGTCATGCCGTGATAACCCTCACGATTCGCCGAATTTCGCGGCGATCAAATCCGCCAGCGCGCCGATCGCCGCTTCTGCATCGTCGCCCTCGGCGCGAATAGTTACTTCGGACCCGCACTCGGCCGCGAGCATCATCACGCCCATGATGCTCTTGCCGTTCACTTCGAGTCCGTCTTTTTCGAGCTTGATCTCACATGTGAACTTCGCGGCCGTTTTTACGATCTCGGCGGCGGGGCGCGCATGGATACCGTGGGCGTTCACGACCGTCACCCTGCGTTCGATCATCAGCGCACCACGGATATGAGAATGAATAAGGCAAGCGCTCCGACGGCGATGCGCCATCCTTCCACGCGCCCCTGAAACCGCGCGAGGATGATGGCGCCCGCAGCGGCGACCGCGAACACAATTTCGAGGGCCCCGCGCGCAGGCCCGATCACACCGCGCACGGCCAGCGGAATGGCGATTCCCGCCAACAGCGCGGAGCCCCTCGCAACTTGCGCGGGGCCCCTGCGAAGCCACGGCGCGCCCAGCGCCGACGCGACCCGCAAGCCTTCGCGATATCCCGCGCGAAGTCCCCAGTATCTGAGGCCCATCGTCCCGGCGTTGAATAATCCCAGAAACAGGAGGACGACGCCAGCCGGACTCATGCCGACGCCGAATGCAGCAAGCGCGATCAACGAGCATGCCGGAAGCCATCCCGCCCAGACGAGCCGGTCGCCGACGGATCCGAGCGGACCGCAGCACGCCGTGTGGAACCGGTCGATCCGGTCGGTGGGTTCGCCGGAAAGCTCCGCGCGCGCGAGCGCTCCGACGGCGAGTCCCGCGAGGTACGGGTTCGCGTTGAAGTATCCATTGAGCCGCGCGATCGCCGCGCGATAGTTCTCGCCGCCGCGCCCGCCGGGCAGCAGGCGCAGCGCGGGTTCGACCGCGAACGCGATGCCGTTGCCCATCAGTGTTTCGTAATTCCACGAGCCTTGTATCGCGAGCAACCGCAGA
Organism: Gemmatimonadaceae bacterium; assembly: GCA_036003525.1. GTDB lineage: Bacteria > Gemmatimonadota > Gemmatimonadetes > Gemmatimonadales > Gemmatimonadaceae > Fen-1231. Next base: position 6,672 of record DASYSH010000159.1, read on the forward strand.
AACATCGCGGCTTGCGTGCGCAAAGGAAGTTTCGGCGCCGTCACTGTCGTGTTCACGTCAGGTCACAAACAGAAGAAAAGAGCCCACGGCGAGGCCGGCGAGCAAAAACCAGGTCGTGCCCTTCGTGTTGTGCACGATCTTCCAAATCGCGCCACCGGCGACGGCGCCCGCACAAATCACCACGACGGCGCGCGATACGGCCGACGAAAAACTCCAGTGCGCCAGCACCGTGCCCGCGAGCGGCATGAATGCGAGAAGCGCGATCCAGGTGAGCAACCCGCCGCGCACCAGATCCGACGTAAGGCCGCGGAGCTGCAGCGCAATGACGGCGTCGCTCGACCCCGACACGAGCGCGTTGCGCATTCCCGCCGCCCACCGCGCAATCAGCCGGCGGTGCCAGACCATCGTAAGGCCGCCGAACCATGCGGTGAACAACGCCGCGCACACGGCGACCGTGAGCGCGCCGGCGCTGATATCCGGCTGCGCGGCAAAGACCGCGCCGCCGACAACGCTCGCCGAACCCCATTCCGGGTAGCGGCTCGCTCCGAACGGCAGCGTTTCGAGCGCGAACAACTCGAGCACCGCGCCGGCGATCAAGCCATGATCGGGTCGCCCTATCAGCGCGCCGGCGAACGTCGCCGCGGCCAGCGGGCGCGAGATCATCGCCTGCGGGAAACTCACGACGTCAAGTCCGAGCACCGCGCCGAGCAGCGCGAGCGGAATGAGTCCGAGCGCGGCGTCCATCACTCTCCGGTCGCGGCGAGAACTTCTTCGAGCGGAATCGGCGCGGTCGCGGGCACGTCCTGCGCCGTGATCGTCACGCCGGTCGCCGCGAGTTCGCGCAGCGCGATCTCTTCATCGGGCGCGAGAAAAATGTACCGGAGCTTCGGCAGGCGCCCGACGCGATGATGAATGCCGCCGAGATTCACGCTGTCGATCGTCCCCGCCGCTTTTACGAGGCGCCGCATCGTGTCGATGTCGCCCGTGAGCAAAATGCCGTTCGCGAGACGCGCCTGGTATTCCGCGAGATGCGCCACGGCGGAATCGACCGACTCGAACGTGACCGATATCTCAGGTGGCGCGCCCATGCAATAGAGTTCCTGCTCCCACTCGCTCGCGGCGATCGTATCGTCGACGAGCACGATGAACGTCACGTTGAGCGGCTGACCCCAGCCGACCACGACCTGCCCGTGCACGAGGCGGTCGTCGATCCGATAGAGGTCAATCGGCACCGTTGCCCTCCGCCGGAATCGTCGCGGGGAACGCCGCAATCGCCGCGCGTCCGCGTTCGATCGCATGTTCGCACGCGCTCATGCCCCCGCCGGTCGAGAGCGCCCAGTCGAGCACGACGGATAAATTCGCACCCGTCACGACGATGAGTCCCG
>DASYSH010000160.1:0-8484 GCA_036003525.1 Gemmatimonadaceae bacterium
GAACGTCTGTGTGCTGCGCACGACATGCACGTTCTGCGGATACGCGCGCCTGCCGAAAGAAGCGGGCGCGTATCGCTACACGCTCGACCAGGTGCTCGCCGAGGCGGCGAACGCGGCCGACGGACTGACGAAGGAATTTCACATCGTCGGCGGCCTCGACATGAAAGCCGGGCTTGCGTACTACCAGGAGATGTTCCGCGCGCTGAAGTCGAACTTCCCCCACGTGCACATCAAGGCGCTCACGGCGGTGGAGATCGCGCACATTGCGCGCATCGAAAAAATGTCGTGGCGCGACGTGCTCATCGCGCTGCGCGACGCGGGGCTCGACACGATGCCGGGCGGCGGCGCCGAGACGTTCAGCGCGGCCGTGCGCGAGCAGATCGCGGGAAAGAAGCTCGCGGGCGCCGACTATATCGGTGTGCATCGCGCGGCGCACGAACTCGGGATTCGCACGAACTGCACGATGCTGTACGGGCACGTCGAGACGATGCAGGACCGCGTCGAGCATTTGCAGATGCTCCGCGATTTGCAGGATGAAACCGGCGGGTTCCTCGCGTACATCCCGCTCGCGTATCATCCGGACGACAACGTGCTGGGCAGGGAACTCGGACGCGAAGGCACGGCAACGTCCGGCGTCGACGATCTCAAGATGCTCGCCATCGGCCGCCTGTTCCTCGACAACTTCAAGCACATCAAGTCCCACTGGATCATGGTGTCGCAGCCGCTGTCGCAGCTCTCGCTGCATTTCGGCGTGAACGACCTCGAGGGCACGGTGGTGCGGGAGAAGATCTACCATGCGGTCGGCGCGCACACGCCGCAGGGGATGACGCTCGAGGGATTGCTCAAGCTCATCCGCGGCGCCGGAAAAATCCCCGCCGAGCGCGACTCGTTCTACAACGTGCTGCGCGTGTTCGACGAGCCGGCACCGGCAACGGTCGGCGCATGACTTCGCCGGAACGCGCGACGATGCGCATCGGCCGGATCCCGTACATCAACTGCTATCCGGTATACGGCGCGATCGATCGCGGCATCATTGCGCTGAAAAACGGCGCAGAACTCGTCGATGGCGTGCCCACCGCGCTGAACAAGCGAATGGCGGAGGGCACGCTCGATGTCAGCGTGGTCTCCGCGGTTGAATACGCGCGCGACTGGGAGCGCTACCTGCTGCTCCCCGATCTCGCGATTTCATGCGACGGCGCCGTCCGCAGCGTGATGCTGTTTTCGCGCGAGCCCGCGGAATCACTCGGCGGCAGGCAGGTGCTCGTCAGCCGGAGTTCGATGACCAGCGTACAGCTGCTCGAGATGCTGTTCGAAAATGTGTGGAAGACCAAGCCGGTGTTCATCGCGGGTGACGCAGAGGCCTCGGACCTCCGCGCGACGGATGACGCGGATGTCGCGGCGCGCCTCGTGATCGGTGATGCGGCGCTGATGCTTGGAACAGGCGCGATCTCTTCGCCGTACGAACATGTGTACGATCTCGGGCTCGAATGGAAAAAATGGACGGGGCTGCCGTTTGTGTTTGCCGTGTGGGTCGCCCAGCGCACGGCCGACGCGGCTCAGGCGCTTGCGGTGCACGCATCGCTGATCGAGTCGCGCAACTGGGGGCTCAAGCATCTGGATGTGCTCGCGCAGCAGGCGCACGAGAACACGAACGTGCCGCTTGCCGCGTGCAGCGAATATTTGAGCGGTTTGGACTACGGTCTGAGTTATCCGCATCTCGGCGGCCTCACCGAGTTCTATCGCCGTCTGACTCTCGCAGGAAAAGTCGCCCCCGGCCGCCTCGCATTCCTCTCGGCTGCATAAAAATGTCCGCCGTCTGCCATCTGCCGTCCCAACCGCCTTCCGCCGTCCGTCGCCTGCCGTCCCTATGAAAGACATGATCAACTGGTTCAAGAACGCTCCGCTGCTGGAGCTGGGCGCCGAGGCCGACGCCGTGCGCAAGCGGCTGCACCCGGAAGGCATCGTCACGTACATCGTCGACCGCAACATCAATTACACGAACGTCTGCGTCGCGGACTGCGGATTTTGCGCGTTCTATCGCAGGCCCAAGGACAACGAAGGGTGGACGCTGAGCTACGAACAAATCGGCGCGAAGATCGATGAAGTGAAAGCGCTCGGAGGTGTGCAAATCCTGATTCAGGGCGGGCACAATCCGTACATCCCGTTCGAGTGGTATCTCGACCTGCTCCGGTACATCAAGCAATACCATCCGATCCACGTGCACGGGTTCAGCCCGAGCGAAGTGGATTTCTGGAGCACGCTGTATCGCATGCCCGCGGTCGACGTGATCCGCGAGCTCGTGAAGGCGGGACTCGATTCGATCCCCGGCGGCGGCGGCGAGATTCTCGTGCAGCGCGTGCGCGATCAGGTCGCGAAGAAAAAAGCGGGCGCCGATCGCTGGCTCGAAATCATGGAGATTGCCCACGGCGAGGGCCTGAAGACGTCGTGCACGATGATGTACGGAATCGGCGAGACGCTCGAGGAGCGATTCGAGCACCTCACGCGGCTCCGCGATCTGCAGGCGCGGACCGGCGGGTTCACGGCATTCATCTGCTGGCCGCTCCAGCCCGAGAACACGCCGACGATGAGCGCGCAGCCCAAGACCGACGCGGTTGATTATCTGCGCACCACCGCGTTCGCGCGCGTGGTGCTCGACAATATTCCGAATCTGCAGGCGAGCTGGGTGACGATGGGCTTGAAGGTCGGGCAGACCGCGCTGCACTTCGGCTGCAACGACTTCGGATCGCTGATGCTCGAGGAGAACGTGGTTTCGGCGGCGAACACGACCTACCGCACCTCGATTCCGGAGATGGAACGTCTGATTCGCGAGGCGGGCTTCACACCGCGGAAGCGACTGCAGAATTACAGAGTCATCGACGAAGCGGAAGAAAAATCGACGGCTGCAGCGTGAGGTCCGGGCTGTGAAGACGCGTGTGGGCATCGGATATGATTCGCATCGCTTCGCCGAGGGGACGGGAGTCCTGCTCGGCGGCGTGCTGATACCCGCGCCGTTCAAGCTCGTCGGCCATTCCGACGCCGACGCGGTCGCGCACGCGCTCACCGACGCCATCCTTGGCGGCGCGGGCGTCGGCGATATCGGGGAGATGTTTCCGGATTCCGATCCGGCGAACAAAGGGCGCGACTCCATGGATATGCTGTATCGGGCCGTGATCCGTGTGCGCACCGCCGGGTGGGCCCCGGTGCAGGCGGACATCTCGGTGATCTGCGAGCGGCCGAAGATCGGTCCATATCGCGACGACATGCGGGCCGCACTCGCGAAGGCGCTCGGAATAGAAGTCGGCGCCGTGATGGTGAAGGGAAAGACCAACGAGAAACTCGGCTGGATCGGCAAAGAGAAAGGGCTCGCCGTGATGGCTGTTGCGACGCTGGAAGCCGTCTGAGCATGGGCGGATTTCTCGAGACCGTCAGCAACTGGCTTGCGACAATCCCGCTGGGCGCGCTGTATGCGCTGCTCGGGATCGCCGCGTTCGTCGAAGGAATTTTTCCGCCGGTGCCCGCGGATCTTGTCGTCGCGCTTGGAAGTTTTCTCGCCGCGCGGCGCGGCGCGAGTTTGCCGGCCACGGCCGCATCGATCGTGGTCGGCAGCGTCGGCGGCGCGATGGTCGTGTACGGAGTCGTGCGGCGCTTCGGCGCGAGCTGGCTGCATGCGCGCCTGAAGAAGGCGGGCATCGACAACGTCGAGAAGCGTCTCGAGATGATGTATTCGCACTACGGAATGACGGCGCTGTTCGTGAGCCGCTTTCTCCCGGTGTTCCGCGCGGTCGCGCCGCCGATGGCCGGCGCGATGCGCATTCCGCCGGTGCGCACGGCGGGCGTGTTCGTGCTGGCGTCGGCGATCTGGTACGGAGCGATCGCATGGATCGCGTTTCGCGTGGGCGATGACTGGGCGGGACTGCAGGCCGCCGTTCGCCACTTCGCGCGCCGGGTTGGCGTGGTGGCGCTCGTCGCGGCCGCGCTGTTCGCGATCATCGTGTTCATCGTCGTGCGGCGTCGCGCGGCGGAGCGGCTGGCCGAAGTCATGGCCGCAGAGCAGACGGGCGAACTGCCGGTGGTGATCGCAGACGAGTCCTCGGAGCCGAAGGACGGCTGACCGTGCTCGAGGACGGCGTGGCTCGCGCCTTCCTGCTGGAGCGATTCCAGGAGTATCTCGCACTTGAGGATGGCGCGTCTCCGCGCACGCTTGAGGCGTACGGGCGCGATCTCGAGCGCATGGCGGTGTGGTGCGTGACGAAAGACGTCTCCACGCCGGCCGGCCTTACGCCCGCGCTCTTGCGTGACTTCGTCTATCACTTGAAAGATGTTGGCCTATCTCCCGCCAGCATAAGACGTTCTGTGTCAGCGACACGGACCTATTTCAAGTTCATGATCGGCGAGGGGCAGATGGTCGCCGATCCGAGCGAGCGCCTCGAGACGCCCAAGAAGTGGCGTACACTGCCGGAAGTGCTCTCGGTCGACGAGGTCGGCAAACTGCTGTCGTCGGTATCGCTCGACGAGCCGCTCGTCTTTCGCGACCGCGCGATGCTCGAACTCGCGTACGGAGCGGGGTTGCGCGTCAGCGAATGGATCGAGCTCGGCGTGCAGGATCTCATGCTCGATGACGGCGTGATCCGTGTGTTCGGCAAGGGATCGAAAGAGCGGCTCGTTCCGATTGGGCGGTCAGCAATCGGGGCCGTCGGAATGTATCTGCGCGAGCTGCGCCCGCGGCTCGAGCGCGGGGAGGGAAAGGGCCGTCTCTTCCTGAATGCGCGAGGACAGCCGCTGTCGCGAATGGGCGCGTGGAAAATTCTGCGCAAATACGTCGGCATCGCCGGAATTGAAAAGCATGTCAGCCCCCACACCCTGCGACATTCATTCGCGACGCATTTACTCGAAGGTGGCGCGGATTTGCGCGCGGTGCAGGAGATGCTCGGCCACGCCGATATCTCGACGACGCAGATCTACACACATGTGGACCGCGAGTATCTGCGAAGTGTGCACAAACAGTTTCACCCGCGCGGGTAGTTCCAAAGAGCTGACCGCTAGATCGCTCAATGCTTGTTGCTCACTGCTAGGATGGAAGCTCACGGCTCATAGCTAGAATCGTTTAGCGTTGAACTGTGAGCTTCTTGCCTAGCGGTGAGCGACAAGCATTGAGCGATTTAGCGGTCAGCTCAAAACGCACACAATCAGGCCACTCGAATGATCGGCGCGTTATCATCGCGTTACGACTCGATTAACCCCGATGCGCGATCGCCAGGGAACCCACATCGTGCGGAACATGTAATCAACCAAAAAGGAACTTGTGGTGTCTCATAGCTGTTGCAAGCGCTAGGTATTCCAGCATCAGTGTACTATACTAGTAATACACTACAAAAACGGACCCCCCATGAAGCGCTTCCTCCGAACCCGCCGGTTCATCATCGCCGCGATCGTCGTGCTCATCGGCGCGCCGGGTGCGTGGCTGCTGGCCCGCGACGTAAAAGCTGATGATACGCTCGTCGCGAAAGTGAAGAAGGGCGACTTCAAGGTCACCGTGACATCATCCGGCGAATTGCGCGCGCCGAAGTTCGTGCAGATCACGCTGCCGCAGAACTCGCAGCAGGCCGAATCGTTTCAGCTGAAGATCGCGTCGCTGGTGCCCGAGGGAACGGTGGTGAAGGAAGGCGATGTGGTCGCGGAGATCGACCGGACGACGGTCGCGCAGAAACTCGCCGACTACCAGCTCGCTCTCGTGAAAGCGGACGCCGTGTACGAGCAGGCAATGCTCGACTCGACACTCAACCTCTCGAAGGCGCGCGAAGACATCCACACGGGCGAGCTCGAGCTCGAGGGGAAGAAGCTCGCGAAGGAAGGCTCGAAGTTCGAGGCGCCGAGTATCCAGCGTCAGGCCGACATCGACTACGAAAAAGCCGACCGCGCGCTCGCGCAGGCCAAGATGGATTACAAAACCAAGACCGAGCAGGCGCAGGCGAAAATGCGTGAGGTCGGATCCGATCTCGACCGCCAGAAGAACAAGGTCAAGGTTATCCAGACAATCATGGAGGGCTTCACCATCAAGGCGCCGTCGTCCGGAATGGTGATTTACGTGAAGGAGTGGAACGGAAAGAAGCGCGCGGTGGGGTCGAGCGTGAACCCGTGGGATCCGGGCGTCGCGACGCTTCCGGACCTGACGCAGCTCGAATCGATCACGTACGTGAACGAAATCGACGTGCGCAAACTCGCGGTCGGGCAGCCCGTGATGGTATCCCTCGACGCCGACGCGTCGAAAAAATTGATCGGGAAAGTGACGGCCGTCGCCAACGTCGGCGAACAGCGGCCGAATGCCGACGCAAAAGTGTTCGAAGTGAAAGTGGCGATCGAAAAAGCGGACACGACGCTGCGCCCCGGCATGACGACCGCGAACAACATCGAGACGCTTGCGATCAAGGACGTGATGTATGTGCCCCTCGAAGCCGTCACGACCGAGGGCGGCATTCCTTATGTATTCAAGAAGAGCGGCGCCGGATCGATCAAGCAGGAAGTCGAACTCGGCGCGCTGAACGACAACGACGTCGTCATTCAGCGCGGTCTTGCGATCGACGATCGCGTGCTGCTTTCGCCGCCGCCGGACAAGGATAAGGTGCGGGTGGAGAAGCTCGCGGGATCACGCAACGTGCCGAACGCGAAGCCCGGCGATGATTCCAAGGCTGCGCCCCAGGCGGTGCCGGTGAAGCCCGCTCCGGCCGCCCCGAAAGCCACTCCCGCGGCACCACCCGCAGCGACTCCCGCAGTCAAGAAGGGCTGACGTCCATGAAGTTCGATCGCGAACGCCTCGCAGAACTGCGCGGCGCTTTCACGGCGCACGTGGCGTTCTCCATGCGCACGGCCATCGAGGCCGTGGGCCACAACAAATTGCGCGCGGCGCTGACATCGCTCGGCATCCTCTTCGGTGTCGCCTCCGTGATTGCAATGCTCGCGATCGGCAAGGGCGCGGAATCGGAAATTCTCGCGCAAATGAAGCTGCTCGGAACGAACAACATCCTGATCACGCCGATCGTCGAGCAGAAAGATGAGAAGGCGAAGGACGACGGCGACAAGAAGCCGAAAAAGTTTTCGCCCGGACTCACGTTCAAAGACGCGGAAGCGCTGCGGCAGACGATTCCCGACGTCGACGCGACGAGTTCGGAAGTCGTGTTCAACACGCTCATCACGCGCGAAGGCCGGCGCCGCACCGGAAAACTCGTCGGCGTCGATACGGCGTATTTCCGTCTCATGAACCTCGACCTGGTGAACGGTGCCGCATTCACGCCCGCGCAGGTCGAGCAGGGGCGGTCGGTCGCGATCATCGGCTACGGGGTAAAGACCCGCTTCTTCACCAGCGTCGATCCGATCGGCCAGCCGCTGAAAGTCGGCAACGGATGGGTCACGGTCGTCGGGGTGCTCGCCGACCGCAAGCTCGCCGGACAGAACTCGCAGAAGCTTGGAATTCGCGACGCGAATCTCGACGTCTACATCCCGCTCACCACGATGCTGCTGCGCTTCCGCAATCGCGGCGAGGTCACCCAGCGCGACATCGAAGCGGCGGCGAGCCAGTTCAACACGGATCCCAACGCCGCGCCGCCGGACCCCGACGCGCTCGCGGAGCGGACGAACTTCAATCAGCTCGACCGCATCATCGTGCGCGTGAAGGACGCGAACATGGTGCCCGGTGTCGCCGATGTCGCGCGACGGATGCTCGGCCGCCGGCACAACACGGTCATCGATTATGAGATCACCGTGCCCGAACTCCTGCTCAAACAGGAGCAGCATACGAAAGACATTTTCAACGTGGTCCTCGGCGCGATCGCGTCGATTTCACTCATCGTCGGCGGCATCGGCATCATGAACATCATGCTCGCGTCGATCCTCGAGCGCATCAAGGAGATCGGCGTGCGGCGCGCGCTCGGCGCGACGCAGAAGGACATTCTCTTCCAGTTCCTGAGTGAAGCCGTGCTGATCAGCGTCGCGGGCGGCACGGCCGGAATCATTGTCGGCGTCGCCATCAGTTACGGCATCGAGCATTTCGCGGGCATCAAGACGCTGGTGAGTTTCATCTCCGTCGCCGTGGCCTTCGGCGTCTCGTGCGCCGTCGGGCTCGCGTTCGGAATCGTCCCCGCGCATCGCGCGGCACAGCAGGATCCCATCACCTGTCTCCGGTACGAGTGACACCGTGAAACTCACGTCGAAGTTTTGGGCCGCGATGTGCGTCGCGATCGCGACCACTTCGCTGTCGGCACCGTCGATCGCATTCGCCCAGCAGACCGTGACGCTGCAGCAGGCGATCGAGATGGCCCAGCGTCAGGGGCCGCAGGCGCGCGCGGCGTTCGCGCAGCGTGAAGCCGCGCGCCAGCACGACCGCGCGTTCAATGCACGGCTGCTGCCGCAGCTTTCGCTCGGCGGGTCATTCCCGCAATACAGCCGCGCGATATCCGCAGTGCCGCAGCCGGATGGAACGACGCTCTATAC
>DASYSH010000161.1:0-6292 GCA_036003525.1 Gemmatimonadaceae bacterium
GAGTAGGAGTGAGAGTGAAGAGTTGGAGAAAGACAGAAAGGAGTTCGAGTGGGAGTGTTGGCCGCCGACTCCAACTCCTGCCTGTCTTTCTCCAACTCTTCACTCCCACGCCAACTCCACTCTGTCGTCATCCAACTCTTCACTCCCACGCCAACTCCACTCTGTCTTTCTCCAACTCTTCACTCTCACTCCTACTCCTTTCTGCACTGAACTAGCTTTCTTTCCATACCATACTCCACAGGCCTCGATGCTCCGCCGCACCGCGATCATTGCTTCGGTCCTCTCCGCCACCGCCGCCGCCCAATCCGGTCCTGTCGCCGCGGCGTACGCTACGACGGCCGCGCGCATTCAGACCGCCGCTCTCGCCGACAGCGGCGTCGCATGGACGAAACTCGCGCGATTCACCGACTACTCCGGCAACCGCTTCACCGGCTCGCCGGCGCTCGAACGCGGGATCGACTGGGTTCTCGCCGAGATGAAAAAGGACGGGCTCGACAATGTGCGCGGCGAGCCGGCGATGGTTCCACACTGGGTTCGCGGCGCCGAGTCGGCGACACTCGTGGAACCGCGCGTCGCCAGGCTGCCGATGCTCGGACTCGGCGGAAGCATCGGAACGCCGAAAGGCGGAATCACCGCCGAGGTGATGGTGGTGTCGACGTTCGACGAGCTCACCAACCGCGCCGCCGAAGCGAAGGGAAAAATCGTGCTGTTCGATGCGCCGTTCGTCTCCTACGGACAGACCGTCGCGTACCGGCGTGAAGGCGCGATCGCCGCGTCGAAGGCCGGCGCGGTCGCGAGCCTGATTCGTTCGGTGACGCCGTACTCGATGCGCACGCCGCACACCGGACAGATGGCGTACGACTCGACCGTCAGGAAAATTCCGCACGCCGCGATCACGGTTGAAGATGCGATGATGATCCATCGCATGATCAATCGCGGCGAAAAAGTCGTCGTGCGCCTCGAGATGGACGCACAGACGCTTCCCGACGTGCCAAGCCGCAACGCCATCGGCGAAATTCGCGGCTCGGAGAAGCCCGATGAAGTGATCGTCCTCGGCGGTCATATCGACTCGTGGGACGTGGGGCAGGGCGCGATGGATGACGGCGGCGGTCTCGTCGTCGCGTGGGAGGCGCTCAACCTGCTCAAGAAACTCGGACTGAAGCCGAAGCGCACGATTCGCGTCGTCGGCTGGACGAACGAAGAGACGATGGGACGCGGCGGACTCGCCTATGCGGCGGCTCACAAGGCGGAGGCGGACAAGCATGTGCTCGTCGTCGAATCCGACGGCGGCGTGTTCGCGCCGGAAAGTCTCGGGTTCACCGGATCCGATTCAGCGCGCGCGATCATGAAGCAGATCGGCGCGCTGCTCTCGCGTGTTGGTCCGATCGCGATCGGCGCCAACGGCGGCGGCGCCGACATCGAGCCGATGATGGAACTTGGCGTGCCCGGTGTCGGTCTCGAAGTCGACGGTAGCAAGTACTTCTGGTTCCATCACACGGATGCGGACACAGTCGACAAGCTCGATCCGGTCGAGATGCAGCGCTGCGTCGCGGCGATGGCCGTGCTCGCGTATATCGTCGCCGACCTGCCGGAAAAATTGCCACGCACGCCGAGGTAACCACCAAGCCAGTGGCGAAACGCCAATCAGCACTCCAGACGGAAATTCGGCAGCGGAAACCGTTCAGGTCGGCTGCCGAAGAGACGGCACTTGGCGTCGTGCGCACGGCGTCGCTGATGCGACGCGCGATGAACAAGGCGGTCGCACCATTCGGCATCACCCAGCCCCAGTACAACGTGCTCCGGATTCTCCGCGGAGCGGGCGCAGGCGGCCTGCCCACCCTCGCAATTCGCGACCGGCTGATCGACGAAGCGCCCGGGATCACGCGGCTCGTGAACAAGCTCGAGAGGGCGGGCTATCTCGTGCGCGAGCGATCGACGCCCGACCGCCGCCAGGTGATCTGCTACATTACGAAGCGCGGTCTCGCGCTTCTGTTGAAGGTGGACCCGCTGATCGAAGCTGCCGCAGACAGCGGCCCAATGGGACTGTCGGTGCGCGACCAGCGCTCGCTTATTGAATTGCTGGACCAGGTTCGCCGCACGCTCAGCGAGAGTGGGAAGACATGAACATGGTGTAAGCATGGCGTCACCCGGATCTCCACAGAAGGCAACGATCCAGAGCCGGCCGCGCCGCGTAGGCGTTGCGCTCCGCGACGGCGAAGTTGTGGAAGGCGGAATTTATTTGAACGAGGGTCAGGCGCTCGCGCCGTACCTCGGGACGCGGAAGGGCGGCTGGGTCAACATCGTCAACGCCATCTGGCTCGCCGAGAACGAAACGCACAACCATGCCGTGCTTCAGGCCGATCACATCCTGATCGCGGTCTCGCTCGACGGCGACATTCCGGTGTATGGCTCGACCGCCGGCTCGGCGGTTCGCGATGTCGACATCGCGCTGGAGGATGCGTCGCACGTGCGCGGAACGCTGCACCTCGCCGACAAACAGCGCCTCAGCGACTATCTGCATTCGTGCGGGAAATTCCTGCCGGTGCTGAACGCGACGCGTCAGCCGTCGAACGAATCGGTCGGCGACTGCGCGGTGAATTGCATGGCGATCCGCGTGATTCGCGATGCAATCGTGTTCGAGGCGGACTCGATGGAACTCGCGCCGGACATCGCCGCGGAGGCGCGCGCGTCGATGCAGACGCCGGCGATCGGAATCGTGATCAACACTGAAACCGTGAGACGCGACAGCGGATCGATTCGGGTGATCACGGAGGGACGTTCACCAGACCGCCGCATCGGCCGCACGTATACATCGCCGACGGGCGCGCCGGTCCTCATGGTGAGAGAGCCGGCATCGATGGAACTGTCGCCCGCGCAGCGCGCGCTCGCCGATTCGCTCGCGCGGCACTGGCTCGTGCAGCTCGCAACAGGCGCGCAGCTCTCTCCTCCCGATCCGCGCGAACTGCCTGCGTCGCCGTCGCTCGACGATATCTGGGCGGGACTTTCGCGCCGCAACGACGTGGCGGAAGGCGAACTCGCCGTGCACGTCGCGACCGCGTTCAAGCTCCCGGTCGCGAATCTCGACGAAGCAACGGCCGAAGCGCTCGCGTCCGTGCCGGAACGCGTCGCGCGCAAGCTCGGTGTGCTTCCACTCGGCGGTGACGCGAAGAACCTCGTGATCGCGCTCAGCGATCCGAGCTCGATGGAAATCGAACAGCAACTCGGATTCGTGACGCGGAAGCGCCTGCTGTTTCAAGTCGCGCCGCCCTCGGAAATTCGCGGCGCGCTCGACTGGCACTACACGGGATCAGCGAACGCCTGATCCTTTGCCCGGAAGAGAGAACACGAGCGCGCGCGCCACGACCGCGGAGGTCACGGCGAGCAATCCGGGAAATGCGATCGTCACCGCGTACACGCCGGCGGTCCTGAGGCTGAGCACGCCGCCGAGTTCGGCCGCGAGCGTTCCCACCGGTCCGCGAGACGCGACGACAGCGAGCAGCGCCGCCCAGCCGAGCATCGCCGCAAGCCCGGAGATCAGCGCGCTCCCGCGCTGCGCCGAGCTGATCACGGCATAGACCGCCGCGACGAGCGGCACCGCCCACCAGCCGAGCGCAAAGGTCGCGACCGCAAACGCGGACGCAAGCAGAACGAGCCTCGCGAGCGGCATCATGGCTGACGCTCCGGCGTCAGTGTGAGCGTCGATTGCAGCGTATGACCCGCGAGATCCGCGGCGCGGTGCGGAAAGCGCAGCGTGTCGAGCTGGCCCGATTCCCATTTCGGAAGCCGGTCGTCATAGCGTTTGCTCGCCGGATTTCCCGACTGTCCGCCGGGATACGTGCCCCACGCGCGAACTTCCGGCCCGAGCTCGACGACCATGCGCCAGCTCGATCCCGCCGTGCCGTCTCCGCCGGACGGACTGAGCGTGCCCGGGCCCGACTGCATCGGAATGTTGAGCCTGGAGAGCGCCGGGATGCGGAGGAGATGATTGATGTTGGCGTAGCGCGCGTAGCCCCATCGCCACGCTTCGCCGGGCTGTCCGTACTGCTTGATCGTGCGCTGATACGCCGCGAGGAGGCTCGCGCGCAAAATCATATCGCGATCTTCGACGACGTCTTTCGTCGAGCGATCATCCCACCACGGACTGTTGGGCTCGCTGAGCAATTCGGTGAGCACGGTTGCGCTCGGCGTCGCCGCGCCGCGCGGCCGGTCGGCGGACGTCGCGCCCGGAATGTTGAGTTCATCCCACGTGCGCCGCGTGAGTTCGTCGAGCGCGGCGACGTACAGCACCGCGACCTGATTGTCGATCGTGAATTTTTGATTCCAGTCGACGAGGAGTTTCGCGGCGTGCGCGAGCATCGTGTCGCGCGGCGCGGGCGCGGCCTGAACCGCCACCTGAAATGCCGAAACAAAAATCTTCGTGCGCTCGCTGACCGGATCCGTCTGGAATTGCCGCATTTTGTCCGGCGTCATCGCCGTGTCGGAGCGGAGCAGGACGTTGATGCGCATCGCGCGCCATGGATCCGGCCAGTCCCAGCCGAAGTAGCGCGGGTCGACTTTTGGATCTTTCGGCTGCTGATTGTTCGACGCGAGATACCCCTGCGCCGGATCGACGGCCTGCGGATAGTCGGCGAGCGGCCACCAGCCCTGCCAGTCGTTGGCGCTGCTGCCGCCATCGATGAGGACGTCGCCGCGCGGCGCGGATTTCGGGCGAACCGGATAGTGTCCGGTCGAGCGGATCGCGATATGGCCGCCGCGATCCGCCGTGAGAACGTTCTGCGCGGGCGCCTCGTAGGAGTCGAACGCCTTGAACAATTCGGCGGAACTGTGCGCCATCGCCGCGCGCGCGAACACCGCGTTCACATCGTTCGGCTCGAGCACCGTCCAGCGGCGCGAAACCCACTGCTTTCCCGCGCGAAGCATCGGTCCGCGATGCGTGTGATAGATCGTGTCCGTGCTGAGCGCCGCGCCGCCGCGGTCGTGCACGGACTCGATGCGGACTTCGAGGGGCTTCCACTCGCCGTCGAGCTTGTACTTCGCCGGGTGCGCATCATCGTCGACGGTCTCGATGTAATAGTCCGCGACATCCGCCGCCGTGTTCGTTTCGGTCCACGCGACATCGCGGTTGAATCCGATCGCGATGAACGGCGCGCCGACGAATCCGACGCCGTAGGCATCGAGCGTATCCGGGACGACGATGTGCTCTTCGTACCATACCGACGGCATCGAGAGCGTGAGATGCGGATCGCCCTCGAGCAGCGCGTGACCCGCGGCGGTGCGCCTCGGCGAGACCGCCCAGCTGTTGCTGCCGAGCGCGAATTCGGCGTCGCCGCCCGTCGCGGACGCAAATCGCGCCGCGGCGCGCTCGAGGTCGTTCGCGACGGCGAGCTTGCCGCTGTCGGCGGGCGCCGGCGGCGGGAGCTTCACAAAATCGAAACGCGCCGCGCGCTGGCCGTTCGGCTGGATCGGTTCCTGGATCGGCGAGTTGGCGGGGAACAGCGCGTCAGTCGCGGCTTTTCCAATCAGCGCCTCGACTTTCGCGCGGCGCAGCTCGCCGTCGCTATATGCGAGCGTGAGTCCCATGCGGGAGAGCAGATACGCGCTGTACTGCGGTTTCCAGCGCATCGGCTTCGCGGACAGCAGCCGGTACTCGAGCGGAAGATCCGCCGGAGTCATGTTGTCGATGTACGCGTTCACGCCCTGCGCGTACGCGCGGACGCCGCGGCCGCTCGTGGAATTCGAATCGGTCATGCGAAACGTGCGCTCCGCGCCCCATGCGAGCCCCATCGCGCGCGCTTCGCGGTCGAGCGCAAGCGCGCGCTTGCCGACGAGTTCCGTCAGCGTGCCCGCCACCGCGCGCGTCTGAATTTCCATTTCAAAGAGGCGGTCGCGTGCGTGTATCCAGCCGATCGCGCGATAGGCATCGTCGAGATTCGTCGCGAAGACGTGCGGCACGCCGCGGTCATCATACCGGACATCGACGGCGGCGTGGAGTCCGGGAATTTTTGCCGACTGCGTTTCCGGCAGATCGGCGCGCGTGGCCACGGCCCACACGCCATGCACGGGATCGAGAAACGCACCGAGCGCGGGCGCCGATCTAATCGGCACGAAGCCGACGTACAGCGCTGCAGCGAGCACGACTGCGGCGAGCGTAACAGTGACCGGCGAAGTGCGTGCAGGCATAGGCACAAGGTATGGTCCTGTGCGCGGACGCCGCAAATCGTTAATGTGAGATTCGTCCGTCACATCCGAGACAGGGGACCGAATGCGCTATCAGTCGAAATTTCTTGTGTGC
>DASYSH010000162.1:0-9409 GCA_036003525.1 Gemmatimonadaceae bacterium
CCGTGGAAGAGGAGATTCTCGATTACGTTGAGCCCGCGATCCGGATTCGGCCGCTGCGGAACCACCCCGATCCGGCGGCGCACCGAGACTTGATCGGTCACGACATTCTTGCCGGCGACGAACGCTTCACCGGATGTCGCATTCACGCGCGTCGTGAGCACGCCGATAGTCGTGGTCTTCCCCGCGCCATTCGGTCCGAGGAGTCCAAAGAACTCACCCTCGCGCACTTCGAGATCGAGGCCGTCGAGCGCGGCGGTCGTCGCATAGACTTTTCGCAGCGCGCGGGTCTCGATCATCGAAGCCATGGCCGAATCTACGGAACTCGCGCGATGCCCGGCCAGTGCGTACTTTCGCGCGATGAAAACTTTATTGCGTCGTCTCGCCCTCGGCGCCGGCGCGCTGATCGCGCTCGTCATCGTCGCCGCGTGCGCCGTGTATTTCCTGAGCGAGCGTCGCGTCGCGCGACGCTATGTGCTCGCCGATGAGTCCATTCCAATCCCGACGGATTCAATCTCGATCGCGCGCGGGCGGCACCTCGCGCACGCGATCGCCAAGTGCACCGACTGCCACACGCTGTCACTCGCCGGCCAGGTTTTCGTCGACGATCCGGCGCTGGGCAGGTTCGTGCCGCTAAACCTCACCCGCGGAAAAGGCGGACTCGGCGCCACGCTGAAGGACGCCGATTGGGTCCGCGCAATTCGGCATGGGGTCGGGCACGACGGCCGCCCGCTTCGCATCATGCCGTCGCTCGAATACAACAATTTTTCCGTCGAGGACATCGGCGCGATTGTGGCCTACGCAAAATCCGTTCCGCCGGTCGACAACGAACTGCCGGTGAGCACGCTCGGCCCGGTGGGACGCGTGTTGCTCGTGTCGAATAAGATGCCGCTGTTTTCGGCGGAGCAGATCGATCATTCCGCGCACGCCGTGCCGCTCGCCCCGCCGATCGGACCGACGGTCGAGTATGGCAAGTACCTCGCCCACACGGCCGGATGCGCCGGCTGCCACAATCCGGGTTTCTCCGGCGGGCCGATCGATGTCGGGCCGCCGTCATGGCCACCCGCGGCCAATCTCACGCCGACGGGAATGAAAGCGTACGACGAGGCGTCGTTCATGACGGCGTTGCGCACGGGCGTGCGACCCGGCGGGACGAAGATCAAGGATCCGATGCCGATTGCGTGGACGAAGGACATGACGGACGACGAGATCAAGGCGGTGTGGGCGTATCTGAAGACCGTGCCGCCGCGGGAGTTCGGAGCGCGGTAGAGCCCGTCTAAAGTCTAGCGTCTAGAGTCTAGATCTTAGACACTAGACCATGTCCGAAGTATGTTTGGCGGATGAAGCGCCTCTTCCGATACTTTGTCCAGGGTCTGATACTCACCGTCCCCGCGGTGGTAACCGGGTACGTCTGCTACGCGCTGTTCGTGCGGATCGACAGCTGGCTGCACCTTCCGATCCCCGGCGCCGGTTTCGTCGCCACGATCGTCGCGATCACGCTGATCGGATTCGTCGGTCCGACGTTTCTTACGAAGCCGCTGGTGGATGGATTCGAGCACGTGATCGAACGGCTTCCGTTCGTGCGCCTGTTGTACCACTCCACCAAAGATTTGCTCAACGCGTTCGTCGGCGAGAAGCGGCGGTTCGACAAACCGGTGATCGTCGCGTTTACGGAAGACGGGTCGATGCGCGGCTTCGGATTCATCACGCAGGAATCGCTGGCGATGCTTGGTCTCGCCGATTCTGTCGCGGTCTACTTTCCGCAATCGTATGCGTTCGCCGGCAACACGATCATCGTTCCCGCGTCGCGCGTCACGCGCCTCGACGCGCTCTCATCCGACGTGATGGCGTTCGTGGTGTCCGGCGGAGTCACCGAAGTCCCGAGGATTCACGGCACATGAAGCACAGATTGTTTCTCACCGTTCTGCTCGTGCCCGCCGCACTCTTTGCGCAGCGCGGCCGCGGCGGCGCGACCGCTCCCGCCGGCGCTCAGCGAGATTCAGTCGTGCTGCTGAAGCCGGCTGCGGTCTTCGATGCAATCGACGACACGCCGCACGCGGGATGGACGGTGCTCGTTCGCGGCGATCGCATCGACGCGGTCGGTCCGGCCGCCCAGGTGGGTTCGCCCGCCGGCGCGACGATCATCGAGCTGCCCGGCATGACCCTGATGCCCGGAATGATCGAGGCGCACTCGCATGTGCTGCTCCATCCGTACAACGAAGCGCAGTGGAACGATCAGGTAATGAAGGAGCCGCTCGCTCTGCGCACGGCGCGCGCGACCGTCTCACTCCGCAACACGCTGATGGCCGGCTTCACGACAATCCGCGACCTCGGCACAGAGGGCGCGGGCTACGCCGACGTCGGGCTCAAGCAGGCAGTGAATCAGGGCATCATTCCGGGACCGCGCATGTACGTCGTCACGCGCGCGATCGTCGCGACGGGGAGCTACGCGCCGCGGCGCGTGGATTTCTCGTTCGATCCGGGACAGGGCGCCGAAGAAGCGAACGGACCGGAAGACGTGATCCGCGTGACGCGCGATCAGATCGCGCACGGCGCGGACTGGATCAAAGTGTATGCCGACTATCGCTGGGGTCCGAACGGCGAGACGATGCCGACGTTTAGTGAAGCGGAACTGCGCGCGATGGTCGAGACAGCAAAATCGAGCGGCCGCTATGTGGTCGCGCATTCGTCGACGGCCGAAGGCATGCGGCGCGCAGTGATGGCCGGCATCGACGACATCGAGCACGGCGACGGCGGAACGGCCGAGGTCTTCGCGCTCATGAAAGAGCACGACGTTTCGTACTGCCCCACCCTCGCTGCGGGCGACGCGACGAGCCAGTACGCCGGGTGGCAGAAGGGCGTCACGCCCGAGCCCGCCGGGATCACCCGCAAGCGCGCGTCGTTCAAGCTTGCGCTCGCGTCCGGCGTGCGGATCTGCAACGGCAGCGATGTCGGTGTGTTTACGCACGGCGAGAACGCGCGCGAGACGGAGCTGCTCGTTGACTATGGGATGAAGCCCGCCGCCGCACTGAAAGCGGCGACCAGCGTCGACGCGCGCGTGCTGCATCTGGAAAACCGGCTCGGCGCCGTAAAGCCCGGACTCTGGGCCGACCTGATCGCCGTCGACGGCGATCCAACGAAAGACATCTCGAAAATTCGCGCGGCGAACGTGAAGCTCGTGATGAAAGGCGGGGTGATCTACAAGAAGCCTTGAATCAAACGGTGGACGGCGCCGTACTGTCCCACAGGACAACGCCCCCTCACCGAGCAAGACAATGCTGCGTGACCTGCGACTCGCCTGGCGCCTCTTCATCAAGAATCCCGGCTTCACCGCGATCGTCGTCACGACGCTCGCGCTCGGGATCGGACTGAACACCGCGGTCTTCTCCGCCGTCGACGCGCTGCTCCTCAGACCGCTCCCCGGAGTGCGCGCACCGAACGAAGTCATGCAGCTGTATCGCTCGTGGCCGGGCGACATGAAGTACGGGTCGAGCTCCGTGCCGCACTACCAGAGCGTGCGAGAGCGCACCACCGACATCTTCTCCGATGTCGCCGCCTGGGACTTCGAATCGATGAGCATCACTACGACGAGCCAGCCTCGCCGCGTTTTCGGCCAGATGGTCTCGGCGAATTTCTTTTCGATGCTCGGCGTTCGTCCGCTGAAAGGCCGCCTCTTTCTTCCCGAGGAGGACATCGGCCGGGACGCGCACAAAGTCGTCGTAATCAGCGAGGGAACGTGGACCACGCTCTACGGCAGTGATCCCGCTATTGTCGGCAGACAGGTCGTGCTCAACGGCAGCAATTACACGATCATCGGCATCGCACCTCGCGAATTCCGCGGCATCATCCCGGTGGTGCAACCCGCCCTCTGGATTCCGCTTACGCAGTGGAGCGACGCGCGGCCCGGCAACATCAAGGGATACGAGAACCGCAACAACAACTCGATGAACGTGATCGCGCGACTCAAGCCGGGCATCACGGTGCCGATGGCGCGCGCGCGGCTCGATGCGCTCGTGACCGAACTGCGCGGCGTGTACCCCGACGACTACAAGCAGAACGGGATCACACTGGTTCCGCAGTCTCAAGCCGGTGTGCACCCGATGTTCCGCAGCGCCGAAGTCGGACTCACGTCGATCGTGATGGCGGTTGTCGCGGTGCTGCTGCTCATCGCGTGCGTAAATGTCGCAAATCTTTTTCTGGCGCGCGCCCGCGATCGCGCGCGCGAAATGGCGATTCGTCTCAGTCTCGGTGCGCGACGTTCGGTGCTGCTGCGTCAGCTCCTCGTCGAGAGTCTGTTCTTCGCGGCCGCGTCGGGCGTTGCGTCGCTCGCCATCGCGTGGTGGGCCATCGGGATCACGAACAAGGTCGACTTGCCGTTCGACATCGGGTTCAGCGCCGATCTTCGGCTGAGCCCATCGGTGCTCTTCTTTACGCTCGGTGCGTCGATCGTCACCGGCCTGCTGTTCGGCATCGCGCCCGCGCTGCAGGCGACGCGGCCGTCACTCGTGCCCGCGCTCAAGGGAGAAGCCGCGGCTGGACGCTCGCGCTCGCGGGCAAGCAGCGGGCTGGTCGTCGCGCAGATGGCGCTGTCGATCGTGCTGCTCGTGTGCGCCGGCCTGTTCCTTCACAACCTTCAGGCGGCGACCACGATCGACAAGGGGTTCGACAGCAGCCATCTGCTCATCGCGAGCCTCGATCCATCGCTGCAGGGATACGACCGGGCGAGGACGACCGAGTTCTATCGCCGGCTGACGGAACGCCTCACCGCAAATCCCGCCGTTCGGCACGTGTCGACGGCGACGCTCATGCCGCTCGGACTTTCGAACAACGACTGGACCGTCACCATCCCGGGCTACACACCGGGGGCGAATGAAATGATGAGCGTAGAGAACAACGTCATCGGCACCGATTACTTCCCGACGATGGGGATTCCGGTCATCAAAGGCCGCGGAATCGAGGCGCGCGACGACTCGACAGCGCAAAAAGTGATCGTCATCAACCAGCATTTTGCCGATCACTTCTGGCCCGGTCAGGATCCGCTCGGCCGCACCGTGCGCACAGGAGGAAGCGATCATGTCGTGATCGGTGTGGTGCCGACTGGAAAGTACGAGCGACTGGGCGAGGACCCGATGTCGTACATGTACCTGTCCGAGAAGCAGCACTTCGAGGCGGGACAATGGATTCAGGTTCGCACCGCAGGCGATCCAGAAGCATTCGCGCCGACACTGCGCGCGGAGATTTCCGCGATCGATCAGCAGATGCCCGTGTCCGATCTCAAGACGATGGAGACGCACCTCGGCATCGCCCTGCTCCCAGCGCGAATCACCGGCGCGGTCCTCGGAATCTTCGGAGTGCTCGGACTCGGGCTCGCCGCGATCGGACTGTACGGAGTGATGTCGTATGCCGTCGCGCAGCGCACGCGAGAAATTGGCATTCGCATGGCGATCGGCGCCGCGCGAGGCGACGTGATCCGGCTGCTCATGCGGCAGGGTCTCGGATTCGTCGCGGCCGGTCTGGTGATCGGCCTCGTGCTCGCGGTCGGCGCAGCGAAACTCGCGAGCAGCCAGCTCTATGGCAGCGGCGGATTCGATGTGATCACGTTCATCGCGGTGCCGATCGTGCTGATCGCCGTGGCGGCGTTCGCCATCTGGATTCCGTCGCGGAAGGCGTCGGCGCTCGATCCGGTGATCGCGCTAAGACAGGAATAGTGCAGAAGTGAGTACGAGTGAGAGTAAAGAGTTCGAGAAAGGTAGAGGAGAGTTTGAGAAAGGTGGAGGAGAGTTTGAGAAAGGTGGAGGAGAGTTTGAGTGTAAGTGAGAGGCTTCCCCCTCAAACTCCCGTCTACCCGTCTCGAACTCTTCACTCTCACTCGTACTCACCTCTGAGTCATTCTCGTCCCCAGATAAAGCACCGGTCCAAGCGCGAGGCCTACCGCTGCACCGATGAGTGACGGCCGCGCGATATCGCCGTCGCGGACCGCAAGCCAAATATCGACCCCGAGTACGATCGCCGGCAGCGCGGCGAGCGCAACGACACCAGCGGTGCCGGTCGGAATTCGAAACACTCCGCGCAGTTCTGGCTCGCGCTGCCGCAATGCCACCAGCGCCGCGAGCTCGAGCATCAGCGCGATCGCGTAGAGCAGCACGTCCGCGACGACGAGTTTTCCGAACGGCAGCAGGACGAACACGGAATAGAAAATCGCCGAGACGATCACCGCGCGCCGCGGCGTTCCGCGCGCGTCGGTATGCGCAAGCGCGCGGGGCAGCAGGCCGTCCTCTGCCATCACCAGCGGAATGCGCGAGTACGACAGCAAGAGCGCGTTGAACAGCGCGAGCGCGCTCACCAGCCCGCCGAGCGCAATCATCGCCGCGAGGAACGGCCCCGCGCTCCCCGTCGCGGAGGCCGCGATCGAAGGCCACGACCCGTCCACCCACTTCGTTCCATCGGTCGCCGCGAGCGTCGGCAGGATCGGGACGAAATACGCGAGCATGACGAGCGGCAGCGCGACGAGCAGCGCGCGCGGATAACTCCGTGACGCATCGATCACTTCGCCCTGCACGGTGCTGGCGTTGTCCCAGCCGATGTAGTTCCAGAGCGCCGTCGAAAGGCCGACCGCGAGCCCGGCGCCGACCGTGGAGCCGGCATTCATGAACGGAGTCCACGGCGCATGCTGCATGTGCGGCACCGCGAAGACCGCCATGGCCGCAAAGGCAAACAGCACGAACGAACCCGCCCAAATCGAAATCCGCCCGACCGGAAGCGCGCCGCGAAGATTGATCGCGGCCGCGCCCCAAATCACGGCGAGCGAAACAATCCACGCACTGCCGCCGGTGAGCGATGGAAAAAACCAGCGCAGATACTCGTTGAACAGCACGGGATAGAGCGCCATATCGACGAGCGAATAGAGCCAGGTCGCCCAGCCATTCTGAAACGCCCAGAACTCACCGAATGCGCGGCGCACCCAGCGGTAATAGCCGCCCTCCTCGGGCAGCATGCTCGCGAGTTCGCCGATGATCAGCGTCTCGGGGAGCGACCAGACGAGCGGCACCAGCAACAACACGAGCAGCGCGAGCCCCGGGCCGACCGATCCCGCGAGCGCTTCTGTGCCGTACGCGCCGCCGGAGACGTTGAAAAACATCACGAACACGAGCGCGGTGCTCGTCAGCGTTTTGCGGAGTTTCACGGCGCAGAATCTAATTGTGCGCTCACTCAATGGACAGCAAAGTGCGCGCGTGCTAACCTGACGCATGCAACTCGAACGCGCGGCCGCGCTCGCACCCGGCGGCATCGGCAACATCGGGCCCGGACTCGACGTGCTCGGCATGGCGGTCACTGGTCCGGGCGATCGGGTGATCGCCGAGCGCACGGGGAGTTCCGGCGTGGTAATGGCCGATGCCGGGCATCCGGATCTGCCGCGCGAAGCGGATAAGAATGCCGCAGGAATTGCCGCCGCCGCGGTTTTGGGTCGCGCAGGCGCGCGCAATGTCGGCGTGCGACTCACGCTGGAAAAAAGGCTCGCGCTCTCCGGCGGACAGGGCGGAAGCGCGGCGTCGGCCGTCGCAGGCGCGGTCGCGGTGAACCGGCTGCTCGGGAATCCGCTCGACGCGATCGCGCTGTTCGAGTGCGCGCTCGTTGCGGAGTCGCAACTCTCGGGACATCACGGCGACAACCTCGCCTCTGCGCTCTTCGGCGGCGTGATCCTCGTGCGCTCGCTAACTCCGACCGACATCATCTCGCTTCCCTTCCCGGCGGATTTGCGGATCGTGCTCGCGCATCCGGCGCAGCGCCTCAAAACAGCCGACGCGCGCAAAGTGCTTCCGACGATGCTCGAGCGCGGCGCCGCACTCTCGCAGATGGCGAACGTCGCCGCGATGGTCGCGGCGTTCGCCAGCGGCGACATCGCGCTGCTCGGCCGCGGGCTCGATGACCAAATCGCCGAACCCGCGCGCGCCGTGCTACTCCCGGGATTCGTCGAGGCGAAAGCCGCCGCGCTGAAAGCCGGCGCGCTTGCAGGTTCGATCTCCGGCGCCGGGCCGACAAGTTTTTACATCACCGGCAGCGACGCGACCGCCGCACTCATTGAGAAGGCCGTGCACGACGAATACGCCTCGCGAAACATCTTGTGCGACACCCGCACGGCGCGCGTGTCGCCGCGCGGCGCGCTGACTCTTCCCGAAGACGCAACGAGTGCCTGACTCGCCGCTGTTTCTGCCGGAAGGCGCAACCAGCATCCAGCGCTGCGCGCGCTGCGGCGCGATTACCTCGGAACTCGACGGCACCGCCGAGTGTGCGGCGTGCGGCGGATTGTTCGAGATCGTTCACGCGACGCCCGAGGCGCACGGCGCCGCGCTGCTCGCGCTCTTCGGCTTGCGCAGCGGAATCAAACCGGCGTGCGAGCCGAGCGGCGTCTGGCGCTACAAGGAACTCGTGATGCCCTCGGCGGCGGAACCGGTGAGTCACCCCGAGGGAAATACCCCGTTGATAGGCCGGAGCACCGTGCAGTCGTTTGCGAACTGCGCGTCGCTGCTGCTCAAGCACGAAGGGCACAACCCGACCGGCAGCTTCAAGGACCGCGGCATGACCGTCGCGGTGACGCAGGCGAAGCGCATTGGCGCGCGCGCCGTCGCCTGCGCGTCGACGGGCAATACATCGGCTTCACTCGCGTCGTACGCCGCGCACGCGGGGATTCCCGCGCTCGTGTTCGTGCCGCGCGGCCAGATCGCGCTCGGCAAACTCGCGCAGTCTGTCGCGTACGGCGCGCGCACGCTGCTCGTCGACGGCGATTTCGACGATTGCCTGCGCCTCGCGCGTGAAGCGTCGCGCGAGCTGGGCGTCTATCTGGTGAACTCGATCAACCCGTGGCGGGTCGAAGGGCAGAAGACGATCGTGTTCGAGATGCTCCAGCAGCTCGGCTACGACGCGCCCGAGTGGATCGCACTGCCCGCCGGCAATCTCGGAAATACTTCTGCGTTCGGCAAAGCGCTTCGCGAAGCGTTCGCGCTGGGAATGATCGCGCGCATGCCGCGGCTGCTCGCGGTGCAGGCGTCGGGCGCCGCACCGTTCGCGCACTCGTTCGCCGCGAAGTTTGCGACACACGAACCGGTGCATGCCGAGACGCTTGCGACGGCGATCAAGATCGGCGATCCCGCGAGCTGGGATCGCGCGGTGAGAGCGATCACCGAGACGAATGGTGTGGTCACGTCAGCGAGCGACGATGAAATCCTCGACGCGAAAGCGGTGATCGACGCGAGCGGTGTTGGGTGCGAACCCGCCAGCGCGGCGAGCGTCGCCGGCGTACGCGTGCTGGCCGAGCGTGGCATCATCGGCGACGGGGAGCGCGTCGTCGCGGTGCTCACCGGCCACCTCCTCAAGGATCCCGATGCGGCGCTCGCGGCGCGCGTCGCCGGGGGGT
>DASYSH010000163.1:0-2019 GCA_036003525.1 Gemmatimonadaceae bacterium
CGCGAACGATTTCAGCGTATCGCGATCACGGTCGGAGGCGAGGGGAGCGGACACGAATCGACAGCCGGTCAGCCCACGCGAATAGCGCGGAGAATTGCGGTGAGGCTGCCAAGATCCGGGAGCAGCAGGAAAAATCCGCGCAGCGATTCGTTGAGTTCCTTCAGCTGGAACTCCGTCTCGACGCAGAACACGAAGTCCGACCCCTGCGCGACTTCGAGAAACGTCGCGCTCATCACGGCATCCGAGAGATCGATCGCCAGCGACGGCGGCGAGGGAAGGAGAATCATCCCCATGAATTCGCTGAGCGCGTTCAGATACGCGGCACTGAGAATATTCCCCGCCTCGCACAGCGCCGACTGCCCGATCTGATCGAGCTCCTGCACGTTCTCCTTCTTCATCATCAGGCCGGCGACGCGCAGTGCGGTCGGCTGCGTGAAGACGAGCAGCGCGAGCCCCGTGAGGTCGCCGAGGATCTTCATGAGCACGGCCGCCACCGGCTCCTCCTCGGCGCCGACCTGGTTCGGAATTTCCTCGAGCGGCGCAATGTTGATTTGCGGCACGCTGATCATGATCGTCTGCCCCGTCATCTGCGACAGCGCGGTCGCGGCGTGACCCGCGCCGATGTTCGCGACTTCACGCAGGGCGTCGAGTTGAAGCGCCTTCAGTTTGCGAATGTCATCCACCGCTCAACTCCCGTCGAAGAGGCTGCCCACGTCCATGATCAATGCCGGCGCGCCGTCCGAGAGGATCGTCGCGCCGCTGAACAGCGCGAGGCCGTCGCGCGCGGCGTCGAACTGCTTCACCACGATGTCCTGCTGTCCGATCAGCTCGTCGACCACGAGCCCCGACCGCTTCTCGCCGCGCTCGATCACGACGATCTCGCGATGCTGCGTGCCGGCGCCGGCGGCGCCCTGGCGCACGACGTCGCGCAAATCGAGAAGCGGCAGCACTTCGTCGCGCAGGACGAGCACCGGCTTTCCCTTCACGTGCTGCACGACATCATCCGTGTACTCGAGCGTCTCGCGAACGTGCGTGAGCGGCAGCGCATAACGCTCGGCGCCGGAGCGCGCGAGCAGCGCGCGCACGATCGCGAGCGTCACGGGGAGCCGGATCGTGATCGTCGTACCCTGGCCTGCGACCGTTTTCAATTCGACCGAGCCGCCAAGCGCGCGAGCCTTCGCCTGCACCGCGTCGATTCCAACGCCGCGTCCCGAGAGATCCGAGATTTCGTCGGCGGTGGAAAATCCGGGCGTTGCGATCAGCTTGAACAACCCGTCGTCGTCCACCTCGCGGACGCTGTCCTCGACGAGCCCGAGCGCGCGCGCCCGCGCAAGCACGCGGCCGCGATCGATGCCGCGCCCGTCGTCGCTCACGCGGATGAGCACGGCCGCGCGGTCGCGCATCGCGCTCAGCGTGAGCCTGCCGGACCGCGGCTTCCCCGCCGCGACGCGCATGTCGGGCGGCTCGATCCCGTGCCCGATGGAATTGCGCAGCAGGTGCACGATCGGCTCGCCGATCTCGTCGAGCAGCGAACGGTCGAGTTCGATCTCCTTTCCCTCGACGACGAAGTTCACTTCTTTCGCCTGCTGGCGCGCCGCGTCGCGCACGAGGCGCGGGAAACGGTCGAACACCTGCCACACGGGCACCATGCGCATCGTCATGATTTCCGTCTGCAGGTCGGACACGAGGCGCGCGGCCATCTGCATCGATTCGTCGAGCGCGGGATCCGGATTCGTCGCCGTGAGCTGCAGCAGGCGCCCGCGCGTGATGACGAGCTCGCCGATCAGATTCATCAGCGCGTCGAGGCGCGCCAGGTCGATGCGAACGTGACGCGTGGCGCGCGCAATTGCCGGGATGCCGGTCGCGAGCGTGGCGCGGCCCATGCGCGCGACGGATTCGCTCGCGTCGAACTCTCCGGTGTTGACCGGAAACTCGTCGGTCGCGCGCGGCTCATGGCCGGCGCGCGACAGCACTTCCGTCCCCGTAAACACGCTGCCGTCGATGATCTGCATCGCCGGG
>DASYSH010000164.1:0-2489 GCA_036003525.1 Gemmatimonadaceae bacterium
GACCGCCGTGCGCGCGATTCTCGGGTACGTGGTAAGGTTCGACCGCGCGCGTTCGGCCGAGGCGACCACGGCCACGAATAGCGTTGCCGCGACCGCAAATGCAACCCGATTCCATGCCCGGTCGCCGGCCAGCGTGATCGCGATGCTCACGGCCGTGGTCAGCGCACAAACGATGAGCGTTCCCGTCGCCGGCGCGCGCAGCCATAGCGCGGCGCTCAGCACCGTAGCCGTCGCGGCCATGGTCCACCCCAGACCGGGACGAGGAGTGTTCATTTTGACATAATACACGGCGACTGGTGACCCGTCACCGTATTTCCGGTGTATCTTTGAGGGATGCAACCGATCAGCGTCCTCGCCATGGTGGCAACGCTCGCCACCGCTCTCCACGCCCAGGTAACCACCCTGGACGAGGGAAGCTTCACGATCATGCGGGGAACGGATCGGGTTGGACGCGAAGATTTCTCCATTCGCAAGTCGATTTCGCCGTCCGGCACGACCTTCATCGCGCACGGCGTCGTCGCGCTCGGACCGAAGCGCATCGAACCCGTGCTGAAATCCGACAGCGCCGGAAACGTCAGCGAATACGACAGCGAAATTCGCGAGAGCGGACGGGTGTCCGTGAGCTACGCGGGCAAGCTCGCGCGCGATCACTATCACGCAAGAATTTTGCGCATCGACGGCGAATCATCGCGCGAATTCCGGCTGCCTCCGGGCACGGTGGCCGTCGAAGACGAGATCATCCACCAGCTCTGGTTCATCGCGCGCCGCGGTCCGGGCGCCAGCGTGCCGGTGCTCTCGCCGCTGCGCAGCGCCGTCGAAACGGTCCACGTGGAATTGGTCGGCGACGAGCACCTGTCGATCGATTCCAAAGACTTCGAAACACGTCATTTGAGGCTCCGCACCGAGGGTACGGGTGCGATCCGCGACGTCTGGATCGACGCCGCCGGCCGTCTTCTCAAAGTGATGATTCCCGCCACCAAAATCGTCGCCGTGCGCGACGAATCGCCGCGCTGAAACGTGGCGTGAAACCACGGACGCCGGTCTCGCGTACGGCCATCCGTAGAACCACGTAACCCACCCTATCTAACCAAAGATGCGAAAGCTGTGGTGTGCCCTCCTCTTTTTGGCTACAGCCTTGCCCGCCGCCGGGCAGAGCGCCACCGGGCCGACCCTGTCACTCGACGACGCTCTCGCGCTCGCCAAAGCGAACAACCCGACGTATCTGCAGGCCGGGAATGGGCGCCGCCGCGCGGACGCGAGTCTTCGCGCAGCGCGCGGGCAGTTTCTGCCCAGCGCCAGCACGAACTTCGGAACCAGCTACCGCCAGGGTAAGCCGCAGTTCTTCAACGGCGTCGAGTTCGGTGCGAACTCCGACATCATGTCGTCGAGCTGGGGACTCAACGTCAGCGCGAATCTGAGCGCGAGCACGTTCAGCTCGGTCGCGGCCGCGCGCGCCAGCCTCGACGCGTCGACGTCCGATATCACTACGGCCGATCAGAATCTTCGCCTCAACATCACGAGCCAGTATTTCCTCGTCCTCGAGGATCAGGCCCAGACGAAGCTTCAGGACACGCTCGTCTCGCTGAACAGGCTTCAGCTCGATCTCGCGCGCGCCAAAGCCGGCGTCGGCTCGGCAACGTCGCTCGACGTCAAGCGCGCGGAAGTCGCGCTCGGCACACAGCAGGTCACCGCACTTCGCGCGAAAAACGCGGCCGATGTCGACCTGCTCAGGCTGTTTCAGAACATCGGCATCGCGCCGCAGCTGAATGTCCAGCTGACGACGATTCCGCCGGTCGTGGAGCCGAAGTACGACTTGAATCAGCTCCTCGCGATGGCGATGCAGTCGAACCCCGCGCTGAAATCGCTCGCGGCGCGGATCGAGGTGTCGAAGGCGAATCTGCGCGGCGCGCGCGGCCAGTACATCCCGTCGCTCGGATTTTCGGCGGGCATCGGCGGGTCGTCGCAGCAGTACACGGACGACAACTACCTCGTGACGCAGGCACAGTCCCAGCTCGCGTCGTCGCAGGCTCAGTGCTTCTCGCAGGATTCGCTGCGCCGAGGCGCCGGACTCTCCGGCATTCCGACGTGCGGCGGCCTCGTGCTCACACCGTCGCAGGCTGCGCAGATCCGCGCCAACAACAACAACTTTCCGTTCAAGTTCGTCTCGAATCCGTACACGCTCAGCCTGGGCCTGTCGCTCCCGCTGTTCAACGGATTCCAGCGCGAACAGCTCATCGAATCATCGTCCGCCGATCAGAGCGACGCGCAGTACAACCTGCGCGCGCAGCAGCTCAAGCTCACAGCGGACGTGCAGTCGGCGCATGTGACGCTGATCGCCGACTATCAGGCGTTGAAGTTGCAGGAATCAAACTCGGTGGCCGCGCGTGAAGCGCTGCAGCTCGCCGAGGAGCGGTACCGTGTCGGATTGAACAGTCTCGTCGACCTGCAGCAGGCGCGCAGCGACTTCGAGACCGCCGAGGCGGGCAGGA
>DASYSH010000165.1:0-3025 GCA_036003525.1 Gemmatimonadaceae bacterium
TCGAAGGGCGGAATCGCGATGATGATGCGCAGCATCGCACAGGAAGTCGCGCCCCAGCGCATCCGGGTGAATGCCATCTCACCTGGCGCCATCCGGACGCCGATCAACACGCTCGCGTGGGGAACGCGCGAAGCTTACGACGATTTGCTGCGCCTCATTCCTTATCAACGCATTGGTGAGGCCGGCGAAATCGGCCACGTCGCCGTCTGGCTCGCCTCCGATTATTCCGACTACATCAACGGCGCCACGATCTACATTGACGGCGGGATGACGCTTTTCCCCGGCTTCTCTCACGGCGGCTGAAGTCGCTGCCCGGCTGGCGGCGCTCGCCTCGATCGCCGATGGCGACATCGCTGCCGGTCGACGCCCGCCATCATTGGTCCGCGCAGGCTCGCACCGGTTCTCGCCCCATGCGCATTTCAGAAGTTTAATCGACGCACCACGTTTTGTCAGCGCGCAACGCGCGTTATCCTATCCGGCCGGCGTTCGCCACGTATGGGCCGCATCTCGGTCCGGGCAACGGCGACCACAATCGGAGGATAAATTCATGTCACGCACCGCCGCAGATATCCTGGTCGAAACCCTCGTTGAATGGGGCGTCAAAGTTATCTTTGGGCTGCCCGGCGACGGCATCAACGGCGTCATCGAATCGCTTCGGAAGGCGGAGGATAAGATTCGTTTCGTCCAGGTGCGCCACGAGGAAGCCGCCGCGTTCATGGCGTGCGCTTATGCGAAATATACCGGCAAGCTCGGCGTCTGCCTCGCCACCTCCGGTCCAGGTGGCATCCACCTGCTCAACGGCCTTTACGACGCGAAGCTCGATGGCCAGTCCGTCCTCGCGATCACCGGTCATCATTATCACGACCTGATCGACACGCATGCCCAGCAGGACGTGAACCTCGACCGCATCTACATGGATGTCGCTTGCTACAACACGCGGATCATGGGCGCCGCGCATGTCGCGCCGGTTACGCACCTCGCATGCCGCACCGCGCTTGCGCGCCACGCCGTCGCCCACATCAATTTTCCCGTCGATCTCCAGTCGCTGCCAGTGAAGAGCGACACGCCTTCCGAGCGCAACCTGAAGGGCCATGCCAACACCGAGGTATTCGCCCATCGTGTCGGCCTGCCGTCCGCTTCCGAACTTCTCGCCGCCGCGCGTGTGCTCAACGAGGGGAAAAAGATCGCCATCCTCGCCGGTCAGGGTGCGCTGCATGCGACCGACGAGCTTCTCGCGATTGCCGAAAAACTCGGCGCGCCGATCGTGAAGGCACTGCTTGGCAAGGCCTGCGTGCCCGACGATTCGCCGTATACGACGGGCGGGATCGGTCTGCTCGGCACCGGACCGTCGCAGGACGTTTTGGAAACGTGCGACACCCTGCTGATGGTCGGCACATCGTTCCCTTACATCGAATTTCTTCCCAAGCCCGGGCAGGCGCGAATTGTGCAGATCGACCGCGATCCGGCGCGCATCGGTCTGCGTTGTCCGGTGGAAATCGGCCTGGCAGGTGACTCGCGCATGACGCTCCACGCGCTGCTCGGCCATGTGAAGGAGAACTCGTACCGAAAATTCCTCACACGTGCGCAGGAAGCCATGCGCGACTGGTGGAAGCTCATGGAGGAACGCGGCACGCGCCGTGACAAGCCGATGAAGCCACAAGTAATCGCGTGGGAAATCGGCCGGCATATCGACGAAAATGCGATCGTGAGCTGCGACAGCGGCACGGTGGCCACGTGGTTCGCACGGCAGATTCCCGCGCGCCGCGGCCAGATGCATTCGCTTTCCGGCACGCTTGCGACGATGGCGAACGGCCTGCCTTACACGATCGCGGCGCAGATCGCGTTTCCCGACCGCCAGTGCATCGGTTTCGTCGGCGATGGCGCGTTCACGATGCTCATGGGCGAATTCGCCACCGCCGTGAAATACCAGCTCCCGATCAAAATCGTCGTCATCAAGAACAACTCCCTCGGCCAGATCAAATGGGAGCAAATGGTGATGCTCGGGAACCCCGAGTATGTCTGCGATCTGCACCCAATCGACTTTGCCGCTTTCGCGCGCGCGTGTGGCGGCACCGGTTTCACGATCGACGATCCGGAAAAATGCGGTGATCAACTCGCCACGGCGCTTGCCACGTCCGGCCCCGTGTTGATCGAGGCCGTCGTCGATCCGAACGAGCCGCCGATGCCGGGCAAGGTGAAGGCGAAACAGGCGCTTCGTTTCGCCGAGTCGCTAGCCCGCGGCACGCCCGACCGGATGAAAATTATCGAAACGATCGCGGAGGACCGAATCCGCGAGCTGGTCTAATCGTGCCGGTCTTCACGACGAGGTTCTCAACGCTTCCGATCGAGGACGTCCGCGTCGGAGCATTCCGTATTCCCACCGACGCGCCGGAATCCGACGGCACGCTCATTTGGGACGCGACCACGCTGATCGTCGTTGAAATCGCCGCCGGGGGTGAACGCGGCCTCGGTTACACCTACGCGAACGCCGGCGTCGCCACCACGATTGCAACCGATCTCGAGCCTCTGATTCGCGGGCGCGACGCCATGGATATTCCCGCGCTGTGGGCGGCGATGTTCGCGCGACTGCGCAATTTCGGCGACGCCGGCTCGTCGGCGATGGCCGTATCCGCTGTCGATATCGCCTTGTGGGACCTGACCGCGAAACAACTCGGCGTCCCGCTCGTCGCGCTTCTCGGGCGCGCGCGCGAGGCGCTCCCGATTTACGGCAGTGGCGGTTTCACGTCCTACAGCGACGAACAGCTCCAGCAACAATTCCGCGGGTGGACCGAACTCGGACTCACTCGTTTCAAGATGAAGGTCGGTCGCGAACCCGCTCGCGATCGCGATCGCGTCAAGCTCGCTCGCGCTGCGATCGGTGATTCGGCACTGCTTTTCGTCGACGCCAACAGCGCTTACACGCGCAAACAGGCGCTGGAGTTCGCTCGCATTTTTGCCGACGAGGCCGACGTCCGCTGGCTCGAGCAACCGCTCGCGCCGAGCGATCTCACTGGATTGAATTTTT
>DASYSH010000166.1:0-3887 GCA_036003525.1 Gemmatimonadaceae bacterium
CCCACTGCCATCCGAGCAGCCAGACCCGGCCGGTCGGTGTCACGTAGATCGTGTCCGGTGAAAGCGCGCCGTGCGTTTGCCCGGCGTCATGCAAATACGCGACCGCCGATCCCGTCGCGCGCAGCACGCGCAGCATGTACGGAATCGTCTCGATCCCAAGCCGCCGGATCCGCGCCCCGACCGTTTCGCCGACCACCCATCGCCGCAGATATCCGGGCCCGCGCCGCGATCCCGGGCTCTGCGTCCAGAAGTGGTACGTGGTCGGAATCGCCGGATGATTGCGATGCGCGAGCGAGCGCGCCTCGTCGAACAGCCACGCGGCGTGAGCCGGATCCGGCGCGGTAATCAGCGCGAGCGAACGTCCGAGCGCATCGATGATTTCCTGCGCGTGCCGCTGATTCGCGTAATAGCCCTGATCGCCCCACATCCATCCGGGCGGAAGCTGCCAGCCATCGAGGTGTGGTGGAATCCCCGTGGTCCGTCGGACTGGAATGGTTTCGGCGCTCGTCATTGCGCTCGAAAACTGTCAGATGGCGGGCGCCGGAACCAGTGCGATCGTAACCCGCGTCCCTTCGCCGGGCGCGCTCTCGATGCCAATTGTGCCGCCCCATCCCTCGATCATTCGCCGGCTGATCGCGAGCCCCAAGCCGCTGCCGCTGGTCCGCGTCGAGAAATGCGGCTCGAAAATCCGCGGCATGACGTCGCCGGAAATGCCGTGGCCGTCGTCCACCACGCACAGCGAAACGAAGTCGCCGTCGTGTGAGAGCGTCACGGTGACATTGCGCGCGCTCGCGAGGCGGGCGTTCTCGAGCAGGTTGAGCAGCACCTCGCGGATTTCGGTCGGTGCGGCAAGCACGTGCACCGGCGTCGAAACCCCTTCCGCGCGCCACTGCACGTCGTCGCCTCCGAGCAGCTCGAGGCGCATGACATCGTTGACCGCCTGGGCGACGTCCACGGCGAGCGGAGCCGGCCGGTCGTCGGGCGCCGTGCCGTAACGGCTGAACGCGCGCGCGATTTCGTCAAGACGGTCGATCTCCGAGAGCACACGCGAGACGTTTTCCTCGAGCACGGCGTCGAAGTCGACGCCGGGATCGTGACGCGCGCGGCGCAGGTGCTGCATCCCGAGGCGCATCGGCGTGAGCGGGTTTTTAATTTCGTGCGCTACCTGCCGCGCCATCTCGCCCCATGCGAGCACGCGCTGCGCGTGCGCCTCCTGCTCGCGGCCGGCCTCGATGTCGTGCGCCATTTGGCGGAACGCGCTGAACACCGGCTGGAACTCCACCGGCGGATCGCTCGCGAGCTGCGGCTCGCGCTCGCCCGACGCCAGCGCGAGCGCGCCGGCCTGCAGCGTGCGAATGGGCCGCGAGAATTGGCGCGCCGCGAGTCCCGACAGCCAGAGCGCGGCGAGCGCGCCCACGGCCGCGGCGAAAAGAACGAGAATGCCGAGGTCGCGCCGCCGCTGGTCGAGCGCGAGATCATCCGTTCGCGCGGGCGCGGCCAGCACGAAGCGCACCACGGACGAATCCGAACTCGCGGTGCGGAATCCGAACAGCGTCGGGTTGTCGCCGACCAGTTCCTCGCTGCTCATCGTGATGTCTTCGCCTTCGTCGAGCGCGAGCGCGGTCGCCGGCGGGAGCAGCCTGCCGATCGGCGCGAGCGCGTCGAGCACGGTGTCGCTCGACGCGAGGAGCACTCCGTCCGCGTACAGGAAGAGCGGCGTCTGGAATTTCGCGGCGATGTCCGAGAGCTTCGCGCTGTCGGTGTACACCGCGACGCCGCGCAGCGTTTCACGCACCAGCAAATCGCGCGCCTGGTCGTCGTCGCTGCGCAGGCGCTGATAACTCCACGCCGCGAATACGCCGGCGGGAATCACGAAGAACGCAAACAGTGCGACGGTGAGCTGCGCGCGATAACTGCGCAGCCAGGTGCGCCGCTGCATCCGAAGCCAGCGGCCGAATGCGCCGTCGGCGATCACGAGCAGCATCCAGAGCACAAAGAGCGCGAACAAGTCGAGGATCACCACGAGCGATCCACGCATGATCAGCTGATTGAAACTCCGCAGCTGCACGCTCGCGTGAACGCTGTTGAACCCGCCGCGTGTGTCGGGAAGGAGAATGTCGCCGTGCAGTTCATCGCCGTGGCGCTCCCACTCCGCTTCGTTCGCGATGAGCGCGTTGTGCCGGATCCCGCCAAGCGTCAGCACGTACGGAGCGTCCGTCACCGGCGCCGCGCCGAATCCCAGCAGAGCGCCGAACGGGTCGCGCGCGAGCAGCCGCGTGCGCGGCGCCACGACGATCGTCGTCACCGACCGGTCCTCGTGCGGCACCGACAGCACGAGATGCAGTCCGGGAATTCCCGGCACCATGCTGAAGACCGCGTGCGACGAATCCTGCGCCTGACGCGCGAAGTATTCGATCCCTTTCGTCTTTTCCAATTTTCCGACGAGCAGGTTCGCGATCGGCACGCCGAGCGGACTCCAGCTCGTGAGCTCAACCGGATAGTCGCCGTTCGAGAGATCGGACTCGGCGTAACGCGCGACGAGTTCGGTGCGCGACGCCGGCGCATGCGCGACATCGAGCTGCGCGGTAAAACGCCGCAGCAGCGTCGCGGCGGAACTGTCGACCACGTTGAGGCTCGCGATATCGTGCTCGGCGAGCGCCACGCGCGAATGCACCGACTGTCCCCACACGAGCGTCACCGCGCCGCACGCGGCGACAATCGCGACCGGGAGCACGGAACCGCGCGCACGGCGGGCAAACGCGAGCGCGCCGATCGCGATGACCCAGATCGCGGGATACCAGGGCGGGTACGCGCCCGGCGCTTCCATCAGCACCGGCGCGAAAAGTGACGCGATCGCCGCGATTCCCGGCGCAATCCAGAGCGGAATCCCCTTCAGTTCGCCGAGCGCCGCCTGGCCGGCCGTCGCTCCCGCCATGAGAACCGATACCGACGCAAGAAAGAGCGTCGACTCCCACGCAAGCCACATCGGGATCGAAACGCCGGCCTCGGGGAACTGGATTCCGCGCGCGAGATCGCGCAGCAGAAACGGTCCCACTCCCGCAACAATCACCACGGCCAGAATCGCCTGCGTCCGCGACCGGGTGCCGACGCGGGCGCGCAGCGCGGCCAGCATTCCGAGCAGCACGAGCGAGCAGGTCAGCGCGAGTGCGCCGACGCTCCCGGTGAATGGACCGCCGCGCGCGACGAAGAAATATGTGGGATCGAACAGCGACGACGCATTTGAAAATCGCGCGAGCGGCACGAGCGCGACCGCGGCGAGCGCGACCGTAAGCGCGCCAAGCCGACGGACCACCCCGCCACGATCGCGCCACGTGGCCGCGAGGAAAAAAAGCGTCGCGATCGCGAGCGCGAACCCGCCGCGACTCCGCCCTCGTTCCAGCTCGGCTGCCGCGAGAATTTCCGCGGTCGGCGCCACCGCGCGCACGCCCATCACCGGCAGCCCCGCGGCGGTGATGACCGTGAGCGAATCGCGAAGCGCGTTCAGGGGCGATCCGTAGTCGAAGCGCTGGACGCCATACTTCGACGTGAACGTCTCATCGAGCGCCGACGTGAGCACGTCGCCGGGCCGGTCCGCGTGCACGAGGAGTTCCGCCACGGCGCGATCGCTTCCACGTCCCGCGATGCCGTAGAGCGTCAGATAGAACGGCGTCGACCATGCGCCCACCGGACCGACCAGCGAGTCGAGTGGTGTCATCAGACGCCCCGACCACGCGAACGGCACGCCGCCGCGAATCAGGAGAACGGACCGTGAGGGCGAGGAGCCTCTGAGCCGGTCGAGTTCGGCGAACGCCTTGCGCGGGTCCGCGGGCACATCGAGCGCCTGAACCGCGAGCCGCCTGAGCGCGGCCGCCTCGGTCTGGAGTGCC
>DASYSH010000167.1:0-6488 GCA_036003525.1 Gemmatimonadaceae bacterium
GGTGATGTGCCCTTCGGAGAAACCTCGCCCGTCCGCGCGGCGGTCGGCGTGTCACTGCTCGCATCGTATCCCGCAGGCGGCAAACGCACGTACCGCGTGGATTTCGCGGTGCCGATCAATCCGGACGGCGCGAAGTTCGAACTCCGCTTCAGCGCCGGCGACGACACGCACAGCATCTGGCGCCAGCCGAACGACATCGGCGTGGCGCATTCGACTGCGACGCTCTCGAACTTCGGAAGCTGGACGCCGGCGAAATAATTACCGGCCCGGCGGTCTCCGTGTACCGGCTGCCGCATCAGCCGGTTTGTCAGATTGTTTCGGCGCGCTCCAGAATCCCGGCGCGCCTTTTGATTTGTCAGCGAGATCGCGCGCATACATCGCCGAATTGAAGACCACGCGGAACGTTCCGAACGGCTGGCCGCGCCACTGCGGGCGGAATCCGATGAGGATCGCATGGCCGCGACCGTGCTTCACGTCTACCGCGGCCGCGTAGCCCTGCACGTATTTCTCACCGAGCAGATAGCCGGACACGCGCGGCGACCCTTCTTTCTGGTATTTCGCGAGCACGCTCCCTTCGAAGCCGTCGAGCGTGGTGAACACCGGGCTGCCGTCGGCGAACACGCGCGCGCGATCGGGCATTCCGGCCATCACCGGATGCGATGGGTCTGTGATGATCTCGAGAATCGATCCACTCGCGAAATAGTCTTTTCGCGCGAGGCCGGCGACGACGTTCTTCACTGGAAGATGCAGCGCGTCGATCGCGAAATCGGAACTCGAGTTGAGGCAGACGATCGTGCCGCCGTTCCGGACGAACGTATCGAGCGAACGCACGCCCGCGTCGCCGAGCCCGCCTTCGTAGCGCGGCGGAACGGTTCCTTTGCCGAAGCCTTCGATGATCGAGCGTGTGCGGTCCGACGCGATCAGGATGACGTCGAATCGCGATCCGAGATCGCCCGCCTGCATGTCGGCATTCGTGACGACGGTGTACTTGAACTGATATTGATCGAGCAGCCACTCGATCCATCCCTCGTCCATGCTCGCAGTCCACGGTTTGTAGACGGCGATGCGGGTGCGCACCGGCGTCGCCGAAGCTCCCGCGGCAACTTTTCGCTCGGCGCGCAACGAAAGTTCATTCACCCACCCGTCGGCTTTCGCGGCGCTGATGCCCGAGACGAGATAATGCCCGCCGCGCGCGCCGCCATCTTCGTACTGCACGGCGCCGCCGTCGGCGAGTGCATGATTGATGAGCTTGAATGCGTCGTTCTGCGCGGGATCGACGCTGAGAAAATCACCGGCGCCCGTGATGCGCCCCGGCGGCGGAATAATTCCCGCGGCCGCAGCGCTCGTGTTGAACGGCGCGTCGGGTGCGTTGTGCCAGTCGACCGCCTTCCCGAGCACCGGCTTGAGCGCGGCGCGGAATTCCGGTGAAAGTGGTGTGCGGGCTTCGACCACCTTCACGTCCATCTGATACGGAAGCGTCCAGCCGGCCGCGTCGTACGGCTGCTCCGGCGGACCTTCGGGATATTCGCGCAGATCCGGATATTCCTGCGGCTCGAACAGCTGCCGCACGAGTTCGGCGTATTCCTGATCCATCGGAATCACCCACGTGCCCGCCGGATATTTCACGCCGTCGTGCGCGATTTCCTTGTCGAGCTGGCTGACGCGCACGCCGTTGAACGCGAGGCGGCGCAGCATCTCCGCCGCGGTGCCGGGGTCGCGCTGCTGCTGCGGAATGAAATACGCGTAGGGCGGATCGTGCCGGTATTTCGCGATCGCGTTGCGGCCCGCTTGATAACGATTCCACAAAAGTTCTTCGCGATATTTCGTGGCATAGTCGAGCACCGCCATCGACGCGGTGCGCATGTAATCGACCGCGTCTTTCAGGCGCCACCATCCGCCGGGCCACGGGCTGGGATAGAGCGACTGCGGGCGAAGATCCTGATACTCCTTCGGGAAATCGCGCAGCGTGTAGAAGTGCGGCGTCGCATACTGATAGAGCGCGGTCTCGGTCCAGAACGACGCGATGTTCTGGAGCATCGGCATGTAGTCTATGTAGCCCGGATACCATGCATCGAAGCCGGTGCCCATATGCGTGGCGCCCGGCTGGCCGTTGGTCTCGAGTTCCTGCGCGATCGTCATGCCGATCGTGTTCACTTCGCGCGACATCAGCGGGTTCACCCGATTTGCAATCGGTTCCGCAAACGGCGGCAGCCAGATGCGGGTGGGAAATGGCGCCGTCTGATGCTGGACGTAGATGATCGTCGGCTCCCACTCCCGCCAGGTGCGCGCGACGACGCGCGACTCGACGACATTGAGCATGTACGCGTCGCGATTGTTGTCGTGGCCGAGGTATTTCTGATAAAGCTCGTGGAGCGGCGAAATTTCGTAGGGCGTGCCGACGTTTTCGCGATACCAATTCACGACGATGTTCTGTCCGTCGGGATTGATCGACGGCCACAGCATGAGGACCGTGTTGTCGAGGATCGCCTTGATCTTCGGATCGTCGGGATGCGCGATGATGTCGTAGGCGAGCTGGATCGTGTGCTGCGATCCGGCGATTTCTGATGCGTGCAGTCCGCCGCTGATGTCGACGAACGCGCGGCCTTCGCGCGCGAGCGCGTGCGCCTCGGCGTCGGTGAGCCCTTCCGGATGCGCGAGCCGCTGCGCGATCTCACGATAGCGATCGAGCTTCGCGAGATTTTCAGGCGACGAAATGATCGCGAGCGTCCATGCGTGTCCCGTCGAGGTCTTGCCGACGTCGATCAGTTTCATGCGATTGCCCGACGCGGGCGCGAGCTTCTCGAAATAACGGATCGACTCGTCGTATGTCGCGAGTTTGTAATCCGCGCCGACGGTGAATCCGAGGACTGACTCGGGAGTGGGAAGCGCGCCCTGGGCTGCTGCGCTGACGGGGATCGCGAACGGAGAAAAAATACCAACGAGCAGTGCGCACGCGTGTTTTTTCAGCGCGTGGGCGCGGATGCGGCGGTGCATCTATGTCTCCCTGCTTTGTGGGGGCCGAGAAATTCGGTCGTGCCGCGAAAGTTAGGGCTTTTTTGGCTCGGCCGTGCGCGGCGGCGGGGGCGGCGGACTCGAGGGCGCGCTGCTGGCGGAGGCGCCTGAACTGGAGGATGGAGTTGCCGTGGTGCCGGATCCGCTCGGGCTGCCCTGCGAGTAGCCTTTTCCGTTTACGACGCGGCCGTGAGATGTCGTGCCCGTTCCGTTTCCGTTGCCGTTTCCGTTGCCGCGCGGCCCAACGCTTGGCCCGCCGCCGAAGAATCCGGCGCCATAGCCAAA
The DNA here is from genome assembly GCA_036003525.1 of Gemmatimonadaceae bacterium. GTDB lineage: Bacteria > Gemmatimonadota > Gemmatimonadetes > Gemmatimonadales > Gemmatimonadaceae > Fen-1231. Next base: position 3,298 of record DASYSH010000167.1, read on the forward strand.
GTTTCCGTAGCCACCGTAGTTATAGCCCGGAAAGCCTACATATCCTCCGCCGTATCCATAGCCGCCGCAGACATAGCGGGATGCATACAGATTCCAGCCGCCGTCGTATGGGCCATAGAGGTAGGGCGATGTGCAGCCGTAGAGGACCGACGCCTCGGTGACATAGATCGGAAACCCGAATCGGTCGAACCCGATCAGTATTCCGGGTGATGGCAGCATCGCGAGGCCACCCGACGGTATGTACGCACTGTCGGTATTCTGTCGCGCCACTCCTGCCGTTGCGGGGTTCACTGCGAGCTCATCAGGATACGAGAGGCCGACCATGACGTCGATCACGTTCGGCGGCACTCCGTGATCGGCGAGCTGCACGAGCTCCTTGCCCGTAATTGGTGCCGGACGTTCAATCGAGAGCTTGTCCGCTTCGATCAGCCAGGTCGAAACGACACTGCCGTCGACCTCGTGAGAAGCATCTTCAATCTGCGCGAGCGATGGCTGCTCGCTCACGGCGAGTGTTGCGGCAGTCTTCGCCATCGAATGCGCCGGAAGTCTCTGCGCGATCTCATCCGGAAGGCTGACGTCGCCGGCCTGGCGATATCGCACGGTGTGCACGCCGGTTTTCTTTTCGACGCGCATGCCCTGCACGTCGATCCATTCGCCGGATCCGGCCATCGCATACATCGCGCTCAAGTGCGTTACGGGAGCGCCAGTGCAATTGAATTCCGATTTGAGATAAACACGATGCGAATCCGGCGACCATTTCGCGCTCTGCCAGCCGGTGCATCCTTCCTTCGAGATGTTGTGCGGCTGGCCATCGGTGTCGATGTGTGTCCGATCGAGAATTTTTCCCGCGGAAACAGTGATGACATCCACCGCGGATGGCGTCGAGGCGGGCACCACGCACACCACAGTCGGCGCCGATTTGCCGACCACGCGGATGAGCGTGTTCGACGGGGTCCAGCAGCCGAGCCACGCTTGCCAGTGGCCGGCCAACTGAGTGTTTTGCGCCGCGGCCGGCATCGCGATGGCGGCGGCAAGTGCGGCGGCGACAGCGGAGCGCGCGACGAATGTCAGTCGATTGAACATGTGCCCGTCCTGTCAGAACCTGAGAAAAAATCCCGCGCTGGTTGCAAAGCCGGATAAATCGATCCGGTGAAAGCCCTGAAAATCACTGCTCGGCGTGGCGCTTCCCATAACGTACCGCGCCTCGGTCCTGAGCGCCCAGTTCGGGCCGAGCACCCACTCTGCCCCGCCGAGCACCTGACCCACCGGCGCCCAGCCACGCGAGCGGAACGTGTCGTTGAATACAGCGAGGGTGCTGTCGTCGACGAAGTCGCCTTTCTGTTCGAACTCGTAGTACATCGCGCCGACACCGGCGCCGACGTACGGCACCACGCGGTTCGGAACCCACGCATAGTGTCCGATCTGGCGTCCGCGTTCCGTGAGATAGTATCGGAGATTCACCGTGATCGGCGTGCGCTGGAAACTCGTCGTCTGCTGAATCGGCTGCTGGTTGTTGTCGACGAAATTTCTGGACTCGGTGAGCTTGCTCATTCCCGAGTACGAAATGTCGAACACCAGATCGAGGCGTGGCTTGAGCGCGAACGCGAGATCGCCGCCGACGTCGAACGCGGCAAAATCCGCGCGACCGATCGTCAGGTTGTCGGTCGTGAATTTGAAGAGATCGCTGTTCGCGCTCGGCCTCGCGTAGCCACCGCGAAGCGACCAGCTGCCGGACGGCGCATTGAACAGGAATCCGTCCTGCGCGCCGGCGGGTGTCGCGAGAGCGAGGGCGGACATGATCGCCGTCGCGATGACTGTAGTGCGGATGGGGGTTCTCGTGAGAGCTCCCTGAAGTGCGGTATGCCTGATTCTACACTAATGAAAGCGCCGCCGTTCCGTTGGGACTACGCCGTTTGCTCTCGTTTTTTCATGCTTACGGGCGATTTTCGCGGAGGACCCGGCGGGCGATACTGAGTCTTCAGGCTCAGGTCATCACTCGAATTCCGAGGCACCCATGCTTCTCGTCATCCTGATCATTCTGCTGCTCGTTTGGACCCCCGGCTATTACGGCTATGGCCGGCAGCGCATGGATTTGGGATACGGCGGCCATGCGATCACGACGATTCTGATCATCGTTCTGGTCCTGGCGCTGCTGGGGCAGATATAGTGCGCTAACTCCGCGTCAGCGGTTTGTATTTGATTCGGTGCGGCTGATCGGCGTCGGGTCCTTTCCGCTTCTTGAGATCCTCGATGTACGCGCCGTAGTTCCCCTCGAACCACACCGCTTCGGAATCGCCTTCGAACGCGAGGATGTGCGTCGCGATGCGATCGAGGAACCAGCGATCGTGCGTGATGACCACGGCGCATCCGGCGAAATCCAACAGCGCCACTTCGAGCGCGCGAAGCGTGTCGACGTCCAGATCGTTGGTCGGCTCGTCGAGCATAAGCAGGTTGCCGCCCTCCATCAGCGTCTTCGCCAGGTGGAGTCTGTTCCGTTCTCCGCCTGACAAGTTTCCGACCTTTTTCTGCTGGTCTGCGCCGCGGAAATTGAAACTCGAGAGATACGCGCGACTGTTGATCTCTTTCTTGCCGACGAGCACGATCTCGTTGCCGCCGCTGATTTCCTGCCACGCATTGTTCTCGTTGTTCAGCGTGCGCGTCTGATCCACATAGGCGAGCTGCACTGTTTCACCAATCTTCAGTTCGCCGCCGTCGGACTTTTCCTTGCCGGTGATCATCTTGAACAGCGTCGTCTTGCCCGCGCCGTTCGGTCCGATGATGCCGACGATTCCGCCGCGCGGAAGCGAGAAACTCATGTTTTCGAACAGCAGACGGTCGCCGAACGCTTTTTTCAGGTTCTTTGCGATGACGACATCGTTGCCGAGGCGCGCGGGCGGCGGGATCACGATTTCGTTCGTCGCGACCTTGGCCTGCTGCTCTTCACTCTGCAGTTCTTCAAACGCCTGGATGCGCGCCTTGCTTTTCGCCTGACGCGCGCGTGGGGCCATCTTCACCCACTCGAGTTCCCGAGCAAGCGTCTTCTGTCGCGCGCTCGCGGTTTTCTCTTCGAGCGCCATGCGGTTCGCCTTCTGCTCGAGCCAGCTCGAGTAGTTCCCTTCCCACGGAATTCCCTTGCCGCGGTCGAGCTCGAGGATCCACTTCGCGACGTTGTCGAGGAAGTAGCGATCGTG
>DASYSH010000168.1:0-6156 GCA_036003525.1 Gemmatimonadaceae bacterium
AGAGATCGTCGAACCAGCGCATGGTGACGAGATCGCCGAACCATTGATGCGCGACTTCGTGCAGGATGGTCGAAAAGCGGCCGAGGCGGCGAGGAAGGGTTGGCCGTTCGCGGAAAATAAAACGGTCCTCGTTGAACATCACCACACCCGGATGCTCCATCCCGCCGAATGGGAACGCCGGCGCGAGCATCAGGTCGAATTTTTCAAACGGATACGGCCGGCCGAAATACTGCTCCATCCATCCGATCGCGCGATGCGTGAGCGCGAGGAGCGTGTCTGCGTCTGCTTCCTTTGCGCGTGATTTCCGCACGTACACGCTGATCGAGCGCCCTTTTACCACCGACGTCGTTTTCTGCCACGGCCCCGCGGAGAAAGCGATCAGATACGTCGAGAGCGGGCGCGTCTCGGCGAAGTGCCGCGTAATGCGATCGCCGCTCGTGTCGGCGCGTGTAATGGATCCGTTGGCGAGCGCCGTCCATGCGCGCGGGGTAGCGAGGGTGAACGTCACGCGCGCTTTCAAATCGGGCTGGTCGAAGCACGGGAACAGCTGATCCGCATCCGCCGGCACGAGCAGCGTGTAGAGATAATCGCTGCCGTCGGTTTGATCGTGCGTGCGAATGATGCTCGCGCCGCTCGGCGCGATATCCGAGACGAACCAGAGCTCAACCGTGTTCTCACCGGATTCGAGAGCTTTCGCAGGAATGCGAATGTGAGCGCCGTTCGCGGCGGCGAGCGGAATTTCGTGCCCGTTCGACAGGATTCGCGCGAGACCGCGACCCCTCCAATCGAGAATCACGTCTGACGTTCCGCTGCGATTGAACCGGGCGGCGACATGCCCGACCGCGGAATCGGCCGCGGTGACGTCGAGACTGAGGTCGTAGCGAACGTCTTTGAGAGTGCTCGCGCGCCAGACGGCGAGCGGGTGCGAGACGCCATGACCGACGTAAGCCAACATCGGGTCGGTTGTCTTTGTTCGTTGGGCGGCGAGATTCGTCGCGAGAACACAGGAGAGGAGCAACGCTGAATGAATGCGCACTATGCGGTTCGCTCGAGTGATTGTGCGGCCGGAAGGATTGGAACGTGCGGCGAGATAGAGCGGTGTGCAACCGGTCTTACATGAGTATGCGAATCCGGCGAGATTCAGGACATCGCACCCACTTCATATAAGTAGAGGTTTGCATGGCCGCGCAGGATAAGCATCCCGGGAAAGCGGAGTTCGCCGAAGCCAGACGCCGTGTTTCGGAGCATGCGTACCACACGCCATTGCTCACATCGCGAACGCTGAGTGAGGCCACCGGGTTCGACGTGCGCGTCAAAGCCGAGAATCTCCAGCGGACGGGCTCGTACAAGATTCGCGGGCCGCTGAACAAGTTTCCGCAGCTTTCCGCTGAGCAGCGCAGTCGCGGCGTGATTTGTTCTTCGGCCGGGAATCACGCGCAGGGTGTCGCACTCGCCGCGCGGATCCATGGGATGAAGGCCGTCGTGGTGATGGCGAAGAATGCGACTCCGTCGAAGATCGAGGCGACCAAGGCGTACGGCGCCGAGGTGGTGCTGCACGGAATGATTTGGGATGAAGCGAACGAGAAGGCGAAGCAGCTCGTCGAGGAACGGGGCCTGACGTATATCCACCCATTTGATGATTTGCAGCTGATCGCCGGCCAGGGAACGGTTGGGCTGGAGATCATAGAAGACTGGCCGGAGGTCGACGTCGTCGTCGTTCCGATCGGGGGCGGCGGTTTGATCTCCGGGGTGTCGCTTGCGCTCAAGACCGTGAATCCGAAGGTCCGGATCGTGGGTGTGGAGTCGTCGGGGGCGCCGGGAATGCAGAAGAGCGTTGCGGCGGGGCAGCTGGTCACGCTCGATAAAGTCGATTGCATTATCGACGGGCTTCGGGTCAAGCGGGTTGGCTCGCACAATCTGGATATCGTGCGCGAATCGGTAGACGAGATCGTCACGCTGCCAGATTCGGAGATTTTCGATGCGATGCTTTGGCTGATGCATCACAGCAAATTGGTAATTGAGGGTGCGGCAGCAGCGCCGGTTGGGGCGTTGTTGAAGGGCCTCATCAAAGCGCCAGCTGGATCGAAAGTGGTGAGTGTTGTGAGTGGCGGCAACGTGAATTTGGATCAACTGCGCGGCTTGAAGTGGAATTGACCTGAGTGCATTGATCTACAATGAGTTGCGCCGTATATTCACGATTCATGAATAACGTAATCGAATGGTACGACAAATAACGCTACGGCCAAGCGATCTTGTTGTCGCATGCCAACTTGCGCTTACGGCCTCAGTTCAGTTCACTGAGCTCGCAAAGATGACTGGCGTTAGCACAGGAGAGTGCCACAATGCTGTGCGGCGACTCCGGTTTGCCAAGCTTATCTTGCCCGATGAACGCCGCCCACCAATCGAACTGCTGCACCGGTTCCTTATCGAGGGCGCGCCGTTCGCATTCCCCGTGATGATTGGTCAAATGGCGACTGGCATCCCGACCGCCGTCTCATCGCCCGCGTTTCGCGGGATCGTCGAATCTTCGAATGGTTTCGTTTGGCCCCACGCTGATGGAATCGCTCGCGGCCAATCGGTCGCGCCGTTGTTTCCCGGGGCGCCGAACCTCGTGGGCCGGAATACACCGCTTTATGAATTGCTGACCATAGTCGACGCGCTTCGAACCGGATCCACCAGAATCCGGAAACTCGCGGCCGATCTGCTCGGAGATCGTTTGAGCGTCAAGGTAAAGTGATCGTCGGGTCGGTGACCGGCTCCATGATGCCCGTTCGCGAACGCATCGCGATTGCGGCGCGCGCGATTGAACCGATCCTCAACCGCGTGGTGCTCGCCGGCCCGCCGGTCGTCGATTTGCTCCTCACAAATCCCACGATTCGAACACAAGACCTGACGTTTGCAGCTGATTCCACCCTGCAGCTTCTCTCGACGTCGATGGTCGACCGTCTCGGCGCCGACCTTCAAAAACTCGGCTTCACGCGAATCGGCCGCGCGGCGACGGCGGATCGCTGGCGCATCGCCGACGATGTCGCGATCGATCTGGTTCAGGTGCACGCCGACGACATGGACCCCGACCGCATTTGGCTCGAGTACGCCACGCTGCTCACGCTTCCCTGCTCTCTCGACGGGCTCACGTTCCGCATCGTCGGCGCGCCCGCGATGCTCGCGCTCGAGTGCGCCGCGTTCGCAACGAGCGGCGCGCGCGCGGTCGACAGCGAAGAAGTCGAGCGCATCGTGCAGATCGTCGCCGCGCGCAGCGAAATCGAGGCGGAATGCTCCGCGGCACCGCCCGAAGTGCGCACAATTATTTCAGAATCGCTGGCGCGGCTCGCGCGCAATGATGCGCTGTCACTCATCGCGCAGCGCGCGCTTCCCGATGCCGCGATTCTACCCGAGCTGGCGCGGCGCATACGCGAACGCATGCTGCGCATGTCGTGCTGACCGTTCTCCTCGCGGCGCAGCTCGCCGTCGCGGTCCCGCGCGACACCGCCACCTACTCGTCGCCCGCACTGCGCGCGCTCGTACTCGAAGCCGTTCGTGTCAACAATCACGTTCCCGCGGCTCTCGGCGGATATCGCGCAAAACTCGAAAGCGAAATTGCGATCGGCGAGCGCGACGGAACCGGGCACGAAACCGAGGAATCGCTCGAGCAAGTCGCGAGCAGCCTTCGATGGAGCAGGACAGGCGACTTCGAACAGCACGTCATCGGCTACCGGTCGCAGGCGCTCGGTCTCCAATTCGCGACGATCGGGTTTTTTCGCAATGCGTGGGTGGTGCCGTCGCTGTATGGAAACCGCCTCGCACTCCTCTTTGGGATCGACACCACGCGCCGGCGATCGGGAACGAATGGCACGCGGCCTTCGGTCTCGGGACGCGACACCGATCCGCGAACGACACTCGAGGCGGTGCATCCGCTGTCGGTCGACAGGGAACGACTATACCGGTTCAGCGGAGGGGACACGGTCGAAAAACTGAGCATCGGCGATCGCGAAATTCGAATCGTGCGTGTGATCGTCGAACCAAGAGACAGCCTCCCATACCGGACGGTGGTGTTCACCGGGGAGATGGATCTGGATGCCGATCGGAAGCATGTGGTGAGAATGCGCGGCTCGTTCGCGTCGACCTCGGAGGCGCCAAGCTTCGGCATTGCGAGCTTGCTCAGCACCGTGCGTCCGACGGCGATCGCGTTCGTTGAACTCGTGAACAGCGAGGTAAACCAGGAGTTCTGGCTGCCGTCGTATCAACGATTCGAAGCACAGGGGATGCTTCCGGTGATGGGGGATGCGAAGGTGATGTTTCGCATCATCTCACGGTTCAGCGACTATGCCGTCACGCCGCCAGACAGCGCGGTGGCCGCCGGAACCGCTGTCGACACGCTCCGTGTGCGTCCTCACCGCCTCTCGATTGCCACCCGCGATTCGCTTTCCGCGTTCCGCGCGTGGCGGGAGGACATCGGCGCCGCGACGGAGCACTCGACGACCGAGGATTTCGTCGATGTGGCGCCGGCGCGATGGCGTGCCGAAGGCAGGCCGCAACTCGCCATCCAAACGGAACGCTTCAGCGACCTCGCGCACTTCAACCGGGTCGAAGGGCTGTACACAGGACTCGGCATGGTCGCGCGACTGCGCGACGCATCGCCCGGCCTCACGCTTCGCGCGCTCGGCGGCTATGCGTGGAGCGAACGCGTCGCGCGCGGACGCGCGAGCGCCGTGCTTGCGCGCGGACCATGGGCGTACGCACTCCGCGCGGGCCGGTCGCTCGACATCACCAACGACTTCCGCGAGCCGCTCGATTCGGGATCGTCGCTCGGCGCGGTCGCCGGAATCGACAACTACGATTATGTCGATCGCTACTCCGCCGGCGGTTCGGTCACGCGGGCGTTTGCGAAGAACGATCTTCTGGCGCGAGTCGAAGCAGGATGGTCGGACGATCGTCCGACGTCCAACACACTTTCACGGAATCCGTTTCGCACCACGACTTATCTCGCGAACCGTGGCATCGATGCCGGAAGTTATTTCCGCACCGGCTTGGTTCTCACGCTGCATCCCGACGCGAGCGCGGAGTACTTGCGGCCCGGCTTTGGCGCGGGACTTATCTACTTGCGAGGCGATGGACAGCTGAATTTTCAGCGAATCGAGCTGCGCCTCGGCGCGCGAAGCTATGCGGGGCGCTGGACATTCGCGTCGCGGTTGGATGCCGGCGCCGTACTCGGATCGCCGCCGCCGCAACAACTCTTCGAACTTGGCAGCACCGAAGGATTGCCCGGGTACGGCTACAAGCAATTCGCCGGCAACCAGGCCGCCCTGCTGCGGGGTGTCGCCATGTATCAGCTGAATATCCTGTCCGCTCCGATCCGGCTCTCGCAGCGATTCTTGCTTCCGGCGCCCGCGCCGGCTCTCGCCGTCTCGCTTCAATCGGGATGGACCGGTGCATCGAATTCCTCAGCGCGCGAATCGATCCTGCGGCTCGGCGGCACCGCGCAATCACCGGTATCCTCAGTGACGGGCGATGCACGGTCCACGATCTCGGCCGGAATCAGATTTTTCGGCGGCGCGATTGGACTCGCGCTCGCGCGCGCACTCGATCACGCGGATCGGTGGCGCGGGCAGATTTCGTTCGGACAGCTGTATTAGTCCGAACCGAACGGCTAGAACTCGCCGATGAATCCGATTTCGGGTTCGAGCTTCTCCCCGAACTTGTCGAACACGGCTTTCTGCGCGAACGCAATCAACGCGCGCACATCGGCGGCCGTCGCGCCGCCGGTGTTCACGATGATATTCGCGTGCATGTGTGAAATCTGCGCGCCGCCGATCGCGTAACCCTTCAGCCCGCATTGGTCGATCAGACGGCCGGCGCCCACACCCTCGATTTTCTTGAAAATCGAACCCGCACTCGGATGGTGCTCGAGCCACGGATGCCGGGATCCGCGCCAGCTCAGATTTTCCTGCATCACCCGCTGCATGGCAGGCCGATCGCCGGGCGCGAGGCTGAATGTCACCGCGAGCGCGATTTCCCCGGAATGATGCAACCGGCTGGTGTCATAGCCGAACTGCATTTCGCCCCCGGATGCGATGATTCTTGCGCCTGTGGCGGTAAGGAGTTCGACGCTCGCCGTAACCTCCTCAATGAACATCGTGCGCTGGCGGTCCGGCGCGG
>DASYSH010000169.1:0-5223 GCA_036003525.1 Gemmatimonadaceae bacterium
AGGTTCTTCGTGATGCCGTCGGTCAGTGCATAGCCGCCGGTCCACACGAGCAGGCCCTGGCTGTTGATCTGGAAGTTCGAACCCGGGCCACCGCACGAGCTCTGGAACGCCGTCGGGAGCTGCGAGCAGTGTTCGAGGAACTGACGACCGTAGATCGCGCCGTACGGAACGTTCGGAGCGACATAGTACATCGCGCCCGCGCCGCTGTCGCCACCGCTGTAATAGAACGGTGCGATGCCCGTCGCGATGCCGGTGATCTGGCTCTTGGTCTGGTCGAAGTTGACGCGAGCCGAATACTGCAGGTCGCGCTTTTCGATCAGCGGCACGTTGAGCGAAACTTCCCACGTGCTGTTCTGCATCTGGCCGGCGTTCTTCCACTGGTTCGAGAAGCCCGACGAAGCCGGCGGCGGAACCTGCAGCAGCTCGCTCGTGATGATGCCGAGTGCGTGCGTGACCGTGAGGCCGTATTTGTGCAAGATTTCCGCGTCGAAGCCGAGCTCGACTTCCGTCGAGAGTTCCGGGCGGAGGTTGACGTTACCGAGCGTGCTGGCCGAGACCGCGCCGTTGCTGATCGTGAACGTCTGGTACTGCTGCGAGAAGCTCGGACGGTTGCCGGCCTGGCCGACTGCCGCGCGGAGCTTGAAGTCGTTGATCGTGTTCTTCAGCGGCCAGAACGGCTCTTCTGACGTGCGCCACGCCAACGAACCGCGGCCGTAGTTAGCCCACTGGTTCGCCGATCCGAACAGCGACGAACCGTCGCGGCGGATCTGCGTGTTGAGGATGTAACGCTCCTTGTACTCGAGGTCGACGCCGGCGAACATGCCGATCTGACGAACCGACGAGATGGACGAGCTGAGGCGGTTCGACGCCGACGGGACGAGGTCGCCCGAGGTGAAGAGGCCCGGCACGACGAGGTTCGAGCCGCTCTGACCGTTGGAGTTGTTGTCCTGCTGTTCGTACAAGCCACGAACCGTGAAGCGCAGGTTCAGGTCGCGGCGGAGGTCCTTGCGGGCCGTCCAGTTGACCGCGGCGTTGTACGACTGGTTGAACGAGTTGCCGAACGAGATGAAGCCGAGGTACGCGGTGCCGGTGCTGTTCGTGCTGCGGGCGCCCGTGTCCTGGATTTCGTTGTTCGCAACGTTGGTGCGGTCGTAGCCGATCGAGAAGTCACCGTCGAGCCACGAGAGCGGCTGCCAGCGAGCCTGAACGTTCGTCTGGAAGCGGTCGTTCTGGCCACGCTGCGGATCCGACTGAATCGAGTACAGCGGATTCGTGTTCTGCGCGCCCTGCACCTGTGCATTGGAACGGACGAAGAGGCGGCCGAACTTGTCGGTGCGCAGCAGGTCCGAGTAGGCCACCTGACGCGTGAGCGAGAAGAAGGCGCCGCCGAAGTTGTCCTGCGAGATACGCGCATAGTACGCGCGCACCGACAGCGTCCAGTTGCCGCCGAGCGTGTTGTCGACGTTCAAGCGGATCGAGTTGCGGCGAAGACCGTCGAGGAGACGGATCGAACCTTCCTGACGAAGCGTACCGAGCGACGTGAAGAAGTTCGCGGCGCCGAACTTGCCGGTCATGTCAACGTTGATGTTGCTCCACGGGCCGTTCGTGACGCTGCTGGCAACCGTGTTGTACGACGTCGGCCACTGCTGCGCCTGATACAGACCGCGCAGCTTGATGATGCCGAGGTTCGTCGAGATGCCGCCGTCGTTGACAAACGTCGCCGGGTTCAGGGCGAACACACCGCCGCCTTCGTTGATGCGGAGCGTCTCGGCGTAGATATCCACCGAGCGCGCGCACTGACTGGTCGACTGACCCGACACCGCGATGCAGAAGCGCGACGCCGTCGGATCCATCATCATCATCGTATTCTGGGCCGTCGCGATGTAGTGCGCGATGTCCGAGGCGCCGAATTCCGTGTGCACGTTGAAGCGGACGCCTTCACCAGAAGCGCGGCCGTTCTTCGTCGTCACGGAGATAACGCCGTATCCTGCGCGCGAGCCGTACAGCGAAGCCGCCGCAGCGCCCTTCACGACTTCGATGTTCTCGATGTCGTTCGGGTTGATGTCGGAAAGCGATGCCGAGGCGATCTGCTCGACGCCGTCGACGATGAACATCGGCGACTGCGAGCGGTTCGTCGCGTCAATCGACTGGGGGCCACGAAGCACGATCGACGGAACCGAACCCGGACGGCCGGAAGCCGACACGATGTTCGCACCCGTCACCTTGCCCTGAAGCTCGGCCAGCGGATTGGAGTTCGGAACCGGCATGTCGGCGGCGCTCACCTGCGCGACGACGAACGGAAGCTTCTTCTGCTCCGTGCCAGCCGTCACACCCGTGATGACCACCTGGTTCAGCTTGTTGATGTCAGGCGACAGCGCAAAGTTCTGCGTCGAAGCGCCCGCGGTGATCGTGATCGTGCGCGTCTGCGGCACATACCCTGGGGTACGAACGCGCAACACCACCGACTGTCCGTTGACGCGAGCGCCAGGGATGTTGATGGTGTACTGGCCTGCTGTATTCGACCCAATCGAAATGTTCATTGCTTCGATCATGACATTGGCGCCAACGAGCGGCGTCTGATTGTCATCGGTGATCTTACCCGTGATCGTTGCACCCTGGGCGAACACCATCGCCGGAACTCCGACGATAGCCAGTACGACGGTCAGCCACCTACGCAACCGAGTACTCTGTGGCATCTCTTTTCCCTCAACTGATAGTGTGAAGGGGTGGGGACTACTACTGCTGCGAGCACAAGTCCGACTGGAAACACGGAACGGAACCGTGACTTGGATCCGCTCCCTGTTGATGACTACCCAGGGAAGGTGCTCCGTGTCACAATTTCTTGACGCCCTATTCTCCCACATGGGACGCAATCGCGCAAGCCCTAGTCCTACAGCGACCTCCGGGTCTCCTTTTGGTTACCCATTTGGACAGTCGCGCGTCACCGGCGACCACAGAGCGTAAAGAGTGCGTCACGGCGGCGGCTACATTATATAGGATACGACCCAGTTCCCAGACCCGCCACTTGCCTCATAAATGAAGCGCTTTTCGCTCCTGGTTTCAGCCGTGCTGGCCATCGCTCTCGCTGCGCCGTCGCCGAATGCGACGGCCGCAATTCCACTCGCAGCTGCCGGCGCGGCAACGCGACGCGACTCGATCACCGATGCCGCGGATCGCGGACGCATTCTCGGAAAAGAAACTGCGCCGCTCTGGTTCGTGATGGTGAGCGATTTTCAGTGCCCGTTCTGCAAGGCCTGGCACGATTCCACTTACAAGATGATCCAGCGCGACTACGTCGCGACCGGAAAACTCCGCATGGCGTTCATCAATTTTCCGCTGCACACGAACTCGCTTCCCGCGGCGGTCACTGCGATGTGCGCGGCGGTGCAGGGAAAATTCTGGGGCGTGCACGACCGGATTTTCGATTCGCAGATCGCGTGGAAGACATTAAAAAATCCGCGCCCGTATCTCGATTCGCTCGCCGTCGCATCGGGCGCCGACGCCGCGAAGCTGAGAGCGTGTGAAGACAGCAAGAGCGTCGAGCCCCTCATCGCCGCCGATCAGGCGCGCTTTCAAAAGGCCGGCGTCAGCGGCACGCCCACGTTCTACGTCGGCGGCGCCACGCTGGTCGGCGCGCTGCCGACGAGAGATTTCCGCCGCGTGCTCGACTCACTGCTCGCGGTTCACAGAAAGGCGAACTAACTCCGCCCCATTCCACCGCGAACGCGAATGAATTTTCTGGTTCGCATTCCGTACGCGGTCGCTGCCGCGGCCGTTCGCGCGGCTGCCGCGCTCGCGCCGCCGGGCGACGGAAAGATTCTCGCATCGCTGCGCGCACGTCGCGCGATTCGCGCGCGCTTCTCCGCGTGGGGCGCGCGCGGACGCGACATGACGCGGCCGCTCGTGTGGCTGCACGCACCCTCGGTGGGCGAGGGTTTGCAGGCGCGCCCCGTCGTGGCGCGGCTCCGCGAGCGGCGCCCCGATGCACAGATCGCATACACATTTTTTTCGCCCAGCGCCGAGAAATTTGCGCGCGGCATCGGCGCGGATTTTTGCGACTATCTCCCGTTTGATTCCGGCGCCGACGCGGACGCCGCACTCGACGCGCTGCGGCCGGCGGCGCTCGTATTCAGCAAGCTCGACGTGTGGCCGGTGCTCACGGAACGCGCGGCCGCGCGCGGTGTTTCGCTCGGACTCATCTCGGCGACGCTCGCCGCGGAATCACGCCGGCGCTCCGCGTTCGGCGCGATGCTGCTCGGCGACGCGTACCGCGCGCTCGACGCGGTCGGCGCGATTTCCGAAGAGGATTCCGCGCGGCTCCGTCAGCTCGGCGTGCGCGGTGACCACATCACGGTAATTGGCGACGCGCGATACGACGAAGCGTGGGCGCGCGCGCAAACGGCGCGCGCGGCGCGCGCGTTGATTGCGCCGCTCGAGAGCGCGCGACCCACGCTCGTGGCCGGCTCGACGTGGCCCGCTGACGAGCGCGCGCTGCTGGACGCATGGAGAATCGTTCGCGCGAAATTCGCCGATGCGCGGCTCGTGATCGCTCCGCACGAGCCGGTTCCGTCACACACCGAACCGATCGCGCGATGGGCCGCGGAGTCTGGATTTTCCTGCGCGGCGCTGAGCGACGCCGCCGCTCAGTCCGCCGATGTCGTGATCGTCGATCGCGTCGGCGTGCTTGGCGATCTGTATGCGCTCGGCGACGTGGCGTACGTGGGCGGCGGTTTTCACAGCGCCGGATTGCACTCGGTGATCGAGCCCGCCGCGTTCGGCGCGCCGGTGATTTTCGGCCCGCGCCACACGGCGAGCCGGGACGCGGAGCTTCTCATTACGTGCGGCGGCGGATTCCGTGCGCATTCCGCGCGAGAAATCGCCGACCGCGTGCAGCTGTTCCTCACCGACTCGTCAGCGCGCGCCGCGGCGGGAAATCAGGCGCGCGCGCTCGTCGAGCACGGACTCGGCGCCGCCGATCGCTCGGCGGCGCTCGTGGAGAAGCTGCTTAGAACTTCTTGAGCCCTTTGGGCGTCCACGCGATGGAGAATCCGATCGCGTTGGTCGAGCCGAGGTACGATGTGCCGCCGAGCATGCCGGCGAGGCGCAGCGCGACCTGCGGAGTGATTTCGTAGTTCACGCCGACGTCGACGTCGACGTCGAGCTTCGCCGAAGACGAGCCGCAGACCGGCACGGTCGACGAGGCGTTTTGGTTCACGATCGTGA
>DASYSH010000170.1:0-5584 GCA_036003525.1 Gemmatimonadaceae bacterium
TCGAGAAGTTCAACGCGCGCGACGAGGGCGCGCAGCTGACGCTCGTCGAGCTCGAGCAGGCCTGCGCGATTGCGCACAGCGGCGGCGTCCGCGTCTACCTCACGCTCAACATCCTCGTGAAGCCGCACGAGATGATTGACGCGCTCACCCACCTCGGGCACTGCATCGATTGCGGCATCGACGCCGCCATCGTGCAGGACATCGGGCTCATCCGCCTGATTCAGGTCGTCTTTCCGGAATTTGAAATCCACGGCTCGACGCAGATGACCGTGCATGACGCCAGCGGCGCGGCCGTGATGAAGGAGCTCGGCGTCGATCGCGTCGTGCTCGCGCGCGAAAACACGCTCGACGACATCCGCGCGATTCACGCGGCCGTCCCGGAGCTCGGGCTCGAGTCGTTCATTCACGGCGCGCTGTGCATCGCATACTCCGGACAGTGCTTCATGTCCGGAATGATTTCCGAGCGCAGCGCGAACCGCGGCTCGTGCGCGCAATCGTGCCGGAAAGATTACGTCCTCACCGACGCCGCGAGCGGCGAAGAACTCGACCGCGGCTATCTCATCTCGGCAAAGGACCTCGGCGCGTACGACCACCTGCAGGAAATCGCGGACGCGGGCATAGGCTGCCTGAAGATCGAAGGCCGCAAGAAAAAACCCGAATACGTCGCGACCGTCACGAAAGGCTATCGCGAATTTCTCGACCGTGTCGAGAAGGGAACATTCGACTCGGACAAGCCCCGTCCCGGGGAAATCGAACCGCTGGTGCAAATCTTCAGCCGCGGATTCACGGGCGGGATGTACGGCGGCCGCGCGGGACGCGACTACATCACGCGCACGCAGCCCGACAATCACGGGTTCGATCTCGGCGCCGTGGTCGCGAACGACGGTGGCGAAATCATCGTCGATGTCACCACGCCGGTCGAGCCGGGCGACGGACTCGGATTCGAGCCGCCCGCCGGCGCGACGCACGCGCAGAGCACCGGGTTTGCAGTGACCGGAGTCCGAACGATCAGCATGCGCGACGGCATCACGCGTCAGGCGATCGCGAGCCGCTCACGCGTGAACGTTGGATGGCGGGTCCTGCGCACTGCGCACGCGGCGCTGCTCGAACGTGCCCGCTCGAGCTTCGCCTCGCTGAAGGGCCTTCCCGCACAGCGCAAAGTTTCCGTCGATGTTCGTCTGTTTGGCGGTGCGGGCGCGACGCTCAAGGCGATATTCAGGGCGGCCGAGGACGAAGTTTCGGTGGCGAGTGAAATTCCACTCGCGCCCGCGGCGAAGCGCGCGCTCGATGAAGCACAGCTCCGTGAACAACTCGGCCGGCTCGGCGACACCCCTTTCGCCCTCGGCGCGATCGACACGCAGGGCCTCGCGTCGGGCCTGTTCATCCCGATCAGCGAACTGAATCACCTTCGGCAGCGCGCCGTCGACGAGCTGATGCTCCATCGCGACTGGGTCGAGAGCGCCCGGCAGTCGGAGCGAACCGAAAAGATCTCCACCGCATCAAGAGTTGTAAGCACCGCGCATCCCACAGCGCACAAATCCGCGGATCGGTTCACTCTGACCGCTGAAGTTTTCGGCGAAGCCGACGCCCGCGCCGCCGCCTCCGCCGGCGCAACCGAAATTGCCTTCGATCCATTTCTCCGTCACCCCTCGCCACCGCGCTCGCGGATCACGAAACTCGCCGCAGAATTGAAGGAGCAGGGCATCACGCTGCGGCTCCGCACCCCCACGATTGTCCGCCCCGAGGACCGCCCTCAACTCGAAAAATGGCTTGCCCTCGACCTGCCGCTTCTTTCGGGTCACATCGGCCTGATCGCCGAGCTCTCGCGCTCCGGTCGCGATATCGTCGCCGACTACGCCGTGAACGCGTTCAATCCGCACACCGCCGCCGAGTTGTTTCGAACCGGCGCGCGCCGCATCACCGCGTCGGTTGAACTCACCGCCGACGAAATCGGCTCGCTCGTCGCGCCGTGGGACGGCGATGCGTTCGATGTTTTGATCTACGGCCGCCCTGAAGGCATGACCCTTGAACACTGCGTTCTCTCCGCCGCGTTCGATCGCGTCGTCACCACCTGCCGGGATCTTTGCGTTCAGAAGCGCACGAACGTCGAGCTCACCGATCCGGCCGGCTACAAGTTTCCAGTCGCGACGGACAGCGCTTGCCGCAATCGTCTTCTGCATTCGCGCGTGATCGAAGGGTCGGAGTTCATCCCGCGTCTGTGGCGCAGCGGAATCCGCGGCTACCGCGCGGTGTTCAACACCGCGAACGCTCCCGTCGCCGAGGTCGTCGCCGGCTATCGCGCGCTCCTCGATTCCCTAAGCCGCAACGAGCGCGCCGACACCGCCGCCGTGCGCGCGCTCGTTGGCGATCAATTCACGCGAGGACACTTCAGTCGCGCGGTGTGAGCAACAGAACGCGCCATTCTGCGGTCTCGTGATGCGACGTTCTACTTCGGAACCGCGGATATTACCAGACGACGGCGGATAACTACCTGATAAAACTTTTCTTTTTCAACTGCGGTCGCGGTTGAAGTTGTTGTTGAAGTTCCCCCTTTAGAGTTTGATCCGGTGGTTGTCGATTTTTCTCCGGTTGTCTCCGCGGTTCCGAAGTAAGACCATCCAGGCCATGCCCCAGCCGACCGTCGCACAAGCCAGCAAAATCCTCCACGAACGATTCGGCCACGCCGAGTTTCGTCCGGGGCAGGAGCGCGCCGTGCAGTCGGTGCTGAACGGCCGCGACACTCTCGTGATCTTGCCGACCGGCGGCGGAAAATCGCTCTGCTATCAAGTTCCGGCGCTGTTGCTCGAAGGTCTCACCGTCGTGCTTTCGCCGCTGATCTCCCTGATGAAAGATCAGGTCGACGCGCTCGAAGCCAGGGGAATCCCCGCGGCGTTCATCAACAGCTCGCTCTCGGCGAATCAAATATCAGATCGCCTCGCCAAGGCGCAGCGCGGCGAGATCAAGCTGCTCTATCTCGCGCCTGAGCGCTTCGATCTCGGCAGCGCCGCCGCGCGCATCGCCGCGATGGGCGTCTCGCTGCTCGCGATCGATGAAGCGCATTGCATCAGCGAATGGGGACATGATTTCCGGCCAAGCTACCGGCGGGTGCGTGACGTCCGCGAGAAGCTCGGTTCGCCGCCCACGCTCGCGCTGACCGCGACTGCGACACCGGAAGTTCGCCGCGACATCGCGCGCGTACTCGGGCTCACCGATCCGGAAGTCGTGCTCACCGGCTTCGACCGTCCCAACCTTCGCTGGCACGTGGTGCGCACGAAGAACGATTCCGAGAAAGACGGCACCCTCGTCGATATCCTCGCGAGACACGAGGGCGTCGCGATCGTCTACGCGGCGACTCGCAAGACGGTGGATCGCGTGGCGAACGTCTTGAATCGCGCCGGCATTCGCTCGGAAGCGTATCACGCAGGCCTCGACGACGCGCGACGCCGTGAAGTGCAGGATGCGTTCATGTCGGAGCGCGTGCGCGCGATCGTCGCCACGAACGCGTTCGGAATGGGGATCGACAAGCGCAACGTCCGCCTCGTCGTGCATCACGCAATGCCCGGCTCGCTCGAGGCGTACTATCAGGAGGCTGGCCGCGCCGGCCGAGATCGCGAACCGGCCGATTGCTATTTGCTCCACGCATTTCAGGACCGCTTCACACACGAGTTTTTCATCAAGGCCGCGTGCCCTGAACGCGAGGTGATCACGGCGGTGTATTACGCGGCGTGCAACCGGTCGAACAACGACGGCACACTTTCGCTCGACGCGGCTGGAGTCGCGGCTGCCGCGAAGGGAAAAGTCTCGGACCGCGAAGCCGAGTCCGCGCTGCGGATCCTCACCGTCGCCGGTGCGATCAGCGTTTCCGAAGGATCACGCAGCCGCGCCCGCGTGCGCCTGCTCGCCACTCCCGAGCGGATCCGCGCCGAGCTCGGCACCGACGAGACGATGGAACTCGGCGTGCTGCGCGCGCTGTGGAGAATGACGCGGGGCGCGATCGCCGAAGGCGCGATCGTCGATCTCGGCGCGCTGCCGCCGGGCCTCACCGGTCCGGGGGGCGCGAGCGAGGTCCTCGATGCGCTGCAGGAGCGGCAGTTCTTGATCTGGTCGCGAATCGGTGAAGGGCTCGTCGTCGCGGATCGCACGGCGCCGGTCGAGCGATGGCCGACCGACTGGGACACGCTGGAGCGGCGGCGAAAAGCGGAGCAATCGCAGCTCGATGTAATGCAGAAGTACGCGTACACCGATCGCTGCCGCCGCGGTTTCGTGCTGCGCTACTTCGGCGATCCGGCCGCGACGAATCGTTGCGAGCAGTGCGACAACTGTCTGTCGCTGAAACACGAGGCGAAATCGTCTGGATCATCGTCGGGGCGGCTTCAGAAGAAAAGCTCCGGCTCGCGCACCGGCGGCAAGAAATTCAAACCCGACTCGCCTGAACTGGCCGACCTCACCACCGACGAACGCTCGCTTCTCGATTCACTTCGGGCGCTTCGCACGTCCATCTCAAAACGTGATGCCGTCCCCGCTTACGTCGTGTTCGCGGATCGCACGCTCCGAGAAATGGCGCGAGCGCGCCCGCTGACGGCCGGCGCGCTTGCCGACGTGTACGGCGTCGGGCCCGCGAAGATGGAGAAATACGGTGAGGAATTCCTCGCGGCGATCCGCGGCGAATAGATCGGGCCACTCGCGGGTACCATGACGTTACGAGCCCGTGACCGTGCTGAGAGGTCACAGGTAACCTATATTGAAGGCTATGAAAGATTCCCTGTACTTCACAGAGCAGCACCTCGCCGTACGCGAGATGGTCCGCGCGTTCGCACAGGACGAGGTTGCGCCGGTAGCGAAGCGCCTCGACGATACCCAGGAGTTTCCCTGGGAGAATGTGCGCAAGATGGGGGAACTCGGACTGCTCGGCATTCCATGGTCTGAAGAACTCGGCGGCGCCGGTCTCGACATCATCAGTTTCATCATCGCCATTGAAGAGCTCGCGCGCGTCGACGCGTCGCACTCGATCACGATATCGGCACACACGACGCTCGGCACCTCGCCGATCGTGAATTTCGGCACGCAGCAGCAGAAGGAGCGCTTCGTGCCGCTGCTTGCATCGGGCCGCGTCATCGGCGGCTTCGGACTCACCGAGGACACCGCGGGCAGCGACGCTGGCGGCACCCGCACGACCGCCGTGCGGAAGAACGGCCACTATGTGCTCAACGGTTCCAAGCGATTCATCACGCACGCGGGGGTCGGAGAAATTTTCGTCGTCACCGCGGTGACCGATCCCGGCGCGGGAACGCGCGGCATCAGCTCGTTCATCCTTACGAAAGACACGTGCGATCTTCCGCGCGCGACCGAAGTCGGCGTCGGACACTCGCGCGATCTCAAACCGATGCCCGGCTTCACGAGCGGCAAGAAAGAGGACAAGCTCGGCTGGAGATCATCGGACACGCGCGAACTTCTTTTTACCGATGTCGAAGTTCCCGCGGAGAATCTGCTCGGACAGGAAGGGCAGGGCTTCGTGAACTTCATGCGGACGCTCGACGCAGGCCGCATTGGTATCGCGTCACTGTCGCTCGGTCTCGCGCAGGGC
>DASYSH010000171.1:0-2106 GCA_036003525.1 Gemmatimonadaceae bacterium
GCTCCGGCTGATGCGCGCCGTCGTCGTCGCGCAATATCTGTTGCCGCATCGCCTTCTCACGCGCGTCGTGCGCTGGGCCACGCGCTCGACATTTGCGCCGTGGAAGAACTGGCTGATCCGGAATTTCGTCAAGCAGTACGACGTCGATCTCGACGAAGCCGACGAACCGGATGCCACCGCGTACGAGAATTTCAATGCGTTCTTCACGCGCGCGCTCAAGGACGGCGCGCGCCCGCCGGATCCGGACCCCGATGCCGTGCTCTGCCCTGCCGACGGCCGCATCAGTCAGGCCGGGCACATCGATCACGGACGCATCTTTCAGGCGAAGGGTTTCGACTTCGGCACCGGCGAGCTTCTCGGCGACGATGCGCGCGCGGCCGCGTATCACGACGGTAGTTTCATCACCGTCTATCTTTCTCCGCGGGACTATCACCGCGTGCACATGCCGCTCGCGGGCGAGCTCGTCGAGACCGTCCACATCCCCGGACGACTCTTCGGCGTAGCACCGTTCGCGGTCGCGGCGATTCCGCGGCTCTTCGCGCGCAACGAGCGCCTGGTTTGCCACTTCGATAGCGCGCTCGGCCCGTTCACGGTGGTGTTGGTCGGCGCGATGCTGGTTTCGGGCATCGCGACCGTTTGGGACGGAGTCGCGGTCCCGCCTTACGCTACGACGATCGTGCGCCGCGACTGCCGCGGACGCGGGGTCTGGCTCAAGCGCGGCGCCGAGCTCGGGCGGTTCGAAATGGGATCGACCGTGATCGTGCTGTTGCCGGCGCGCCTGGGGCGCTTTTCGCCGCAGCTCGTAGCTGAACAAAAGGTCCGGATGGGGCAAAAAGTCGGCATTCTGGCGCAGTGAGGGGTACGATGAGCACTCCCGGACGCCGCGTCAAAATGTGACGCCGTTCGACGAATTGTGACTAAATGGACAGTCCGTTCACGCGAATCCCGATAGATTTTCGTTACCGGCCCAGTCCCGACAGCAGAGCCGGTCTCACGCCAGGGGGAACCACATGCAGCTCGTCACCCGATTGATTGCATTGAGCCGAGCAATGCAGCTGCGTAGGCAGTTTCGCGGCATCGAGAAAGCGCTCGTAGAACTTCAGCCGAACGCGCGGCGTCAGCTGGCCGCGATCGCATTGCGCGAGTTCGCGAATGCATCGAAGAGCGAGTTTCCGCATCTCTACGCGACGCCGCCCGACCTGAAATATCGCCCGTGGGGCAGCGGCACCGAAATCGGATTGGAAAGAATGCGCTCGGACAGCCTGCAGGTGCGCCTGCGCGGTGTCGCGCTGTGGCTGACGGTCGCGTATCACGAGACAAAAGATTCGCCGTTCGCCGAGCAGCAGGAGCTGCATCGCCAAGTCATGCGCGCGATTCGCGCGCTCAAGGATTCGATCCCAGCGGCCGAGCTCAGCCAGTGGTTCGCCGCAGCTAATGAGGCGCAAGCGGCCTGACCGGCAACCGCCGGCTGCTCGCGCCGTCGGATTGCCGGTCGTGAAAACGACCGCTGTTCGCACCCATCTTTCCTAGCGTCTCGCGCAGTCGGGAATCCGCAGCGTTTTCCCAGGACTGATCGGATAGTTCGGCCCGCGAATGCCGTTCGCCGCGGCAATCTCACGCACGCCGCCGCAGCCGATTTTGTGCGCGATCGAAGACAGCGTATCGCCCTTGCGCACGACGTAACCGCGCGGCCGTACCTCCTGCGCGTGCACGAGACTTCCGGGCGGTGGTGACGGAATCACCGCCGAATGAAGCTCGGCCGCGAGCGTCGCCCATTTTCCTCCGGCGCAGTCGCGCGCATAGACCGACTGCAGCGGAAACGGCACCGCGAGCTGCGTTCCGGCCGGCTGTTCCTGTTGCGGATCGAGCTGCGGATTGAGATTGCGTAGCGTGCGGAACCAGCCGCCTTCGGCGTCGCCGTCCTGGCCGAGGCAAATGGTGAGCTCCGCGATCGATGCCGGCCGACTCAGCGTGATGCTGCCCGGCTGTGAAGCAATTTTCGGGAATTCGAGGTTGTAGCGCTCCGGATGCATGAAGAGCCACGCCGCCGCGAGCACCATCGGCACGTACTCGCGCGTTTCCTGCGAGACCGCGTAATAGATTTTC
>DASYSH010000172.1:0-12270 GCA_036003525.1 Gemmatimonadaceae bacterium
TCGGCCGCCTCGGCGGCCGCGCCGTGGCGCTGTACGCGGTGATTCTCTCGACGGTCGCGCTCGCCACGTTTCTCGCCGCACCGCCACTGTTCGCAGTCCTGACGATGGATACCGCCTCGGCCACGTCGCTGCGAAGCGCGAGTTCCGCCGCCGGAACCGCGCCGGCGTTGCCGTCGTTCACGAGCTGGCTGATCGCGCTCATTCCCGCGAATCCGGTGAAGGCGGCCGTTGACGGTGCGATGCTCCCGGTGATCGTGTTCGCCGTCGCGTTCGCGGCGGCGCTCGCACGAATCGACGCCGCGCGGCGCGCCGCCGCGACGGCGCTCTTTCGCGGACTCGCGGACGCGATGCTGGTAATCGTCGGCTGGGTTCTCGCGCTCGCGCCGGTCGGCGTGTTCTGTCTCGCGGTCTCGCTCGCCGAGCGCGTGGGCGCGGGCGTCGCCGGCGCCGTCGCGTTCTATCTCGCATTGCACAGCGGGTTTCTGATCGTCGCCACCATTGCGCTGTACGCGGCAATCAGGATTCTGACCGACGTTCCGCTCGCGCGATTCGCGCGCGCGCTGATTCCGGCACAGCTCGTGGCGATCACCACGCGCTCGTCGGTCGCCGCGCTTCCGGCCATGATCGACGGCGCGACGCGCGTGCTGCGTCTCCCGCAGAAGGTGTCCGGGTTCGCGCTCCCGTTCGGGGTTTCGGTCTTTCGGCTGAACCAGGCCGTGACGTGGATCGCGTCGGCGCTCTTCGTGTCCAAGCTCTACGGCGTTCCACTTTCCACGAGTCAGCTCGCGTTCCTCGGCGCCTGCTCCGTTGCAATGAGCTTCAGCATTCCGGGGATTCCGAGCGGCGGACTGTTCATCATCGCACCATTTTTCGTCTCGGTGGGATTGCCGATCGAAGGAATGGGAATCCTGCTCGCGCTCGATGCGATTCCCGACGTATTCAAGACGCTGCTCAACGTCACGAGCCAGATGGCGACAACGGTTCTGCTCGCGCGCGCCGAGCCGGCCGACCTACCCGAACCAGCGGACGCACGCGCATGAGTGTTTCAATCGTCGTTCCCGACGATTTCCCCTCCGTGTTCACGGGATGCGCGGCCGAAGCCCGGCTCCGCGCGCTCGGCGATGTGATCGTATTCAACGAGCGCGGCGCAGAGGACGAAGCGGAACTGATCAAGCGCATCGGCCCGGCGCGCGCGGTGATCAATATTCGCGCCTACTCGAAATTCACCAATCGCGTCCTCGAGTCGTGTCCGAACCTCGAACTGATTTCGATTTGGGGGACGGGAACGGACAATGTGGATCTCGCCGCGTGCGCCGCGCGCGGCGTGAGAGTCGCGAACACGCCGGGTGTGAACGCGCACTCGGTTGCGGAGCATACGCTCGCGCTCATGCTTGCCGCGACACGCTCGATTCCAGCGATGGACGCGGCAATGCGCGCCGGACAATGGCCGCGAAAACTGCTCACGCAGCTCGAGGGAAAGACGCTCGGCATCGTCGGGTTCGGCGCCATCGGAAGCCGCGTCGCGGCTCTCGCACGGCCGTTCGGAATGGAAATTCTCGTCACGACATCGGGCGATGACAACGGGCGCGCGGCGGCGGCGGGCGGACGGCACGTCCCGCTTGCGACGCTGCTGCGGGAGTCGGACGTCGTGAGCCTGCACATGCGGCTCACCGCGGAAACGTCGGGAATACTCGGCGCGGCGCAGCTCGCGATGATGAGGCCTTCGGCATTTCTGATCAATACGGCGCGCGCGGCGCTCGTCGACCGCGACGCGCTGATCGGCGCGCTCGAAAACGACTGGATTGCCGGCGCCGCGCTCGATGTGTTTCACCAGGAGCCGATCGCCGCCGACGACCGCCTGCTGACGCTGCCGAATGTCGTGCTGACTCCGCATGACAGTGGCATGACAACCGAGGTCATCGCTCTCGGCCTCCAGCGCGCGGTCCAGAATGTGGAGGAATTTCTTTTCAGCGGCTGAGCACTTTCGTACGTTAGTCCTCACCCCGCCTGCTTTTTTCGCTGAAGAGGACTTTCAATGAATTTTCGCCGCGCATTCGCCGCCCCCGCTCTCGCCCTTCGCATTTTCGGTCTGCTCGCGGTCGCATCGGTCGCGCGCGCGCAGGCGAAACTCGACCCGGGCGCGCTCGCTTCGCTGAAATGGCGCAGCATCGGCCCGGTCAACACATCCGGACGCATCGATGATTTCTCTGTCGGCCGCGTGCACGGGCAGCCCGACCAGATCTACGTCGCGACCGCCACCGGCGGCGTGTTCAAGAGCACGAACGGCGGCACGTCGTGGGAACCGGTGTTCGACAAAGTCGACGCGATGATGTCGATCGGCACCGTGCGCGTCGCACCGTCGAACGCGAACGTCGTGTGGGTCGGCACGGGCGAGGCGAACAATCGCCAGAGTTCGTCATGGGGCGACGGCGTCTACAAGACGACCGACGGCGGCAGGACGTGGAAGAACATGGGACTCAAGGATACGCGTTCGATCGCGCGCATCGTGATCGATCCCGGCAACTACGACATCGTCTACGTTGCGGCCGCAGGCCATCTGTGGGGCCCGAATGCGGAGCGCGGAATTTTCAAGACGACCGACGGCGGCGCGACGTGGAAAAAAGTTTTGTACGTCGACGAAAACACCGGCGCCACCGATTTGATCATCGATCCGCTGAATCCGCAGATCCTCTATGCGGCGACATATCAGCATCAGCGGAAGGCGTGGGGATACAACGGCGGCGGACCGGGGAGCGCGATTTACAAGACGATCGACGGCGGCGCGAACTGGACCAAACTCACGAAGGGTCTTCCCGACGGCGACAAGGGGCGCATCGGCATCGACCTCATGCCGAGCGACAGCCGCGAAGTGTACGCGGTGATCGAAGCATCCGGCACGACGGGCGGCGTGTTCCGCACGCTCGACGGCGGCGCGAACTGGGAGAAAATGTCGTCGCTCGACACGCGGCCGATGTACTACAGTCAGATCCGTCTCGATCCGAAGGACAAGAACCGCATTTACATGCTCGGCTCGAACCGTGGTTTTTATTTCTCCGACGACGCCGGCAAGACTTTCACCGAGCGCTTCAGCAACGTGCACGGCGAAGATCACGCGCTCTGGGTCGATCAGGACGATCCGAATCATCTGATCGTCGGCGGCGACGGCGGCGTATCGATCACGTGGGATCGCGCGATGACGTGGGACTTCCGCCGCAACATGCCGATCGGCCAGTTCTATGAAGTCGATGTCGACAACAAGGTCCCCTATACGGTGTGCGGCGGTTTGCAGGACAACGGATTGTGGTGCGTGCCGAGCGCGGTGCGAAACCGGAATGGCATCGCGGACCGCGATGCGTGGAACATCGGCGGCGGCGACGGCTTCTACGCGAAGATCGACCCCTACGATCAGAATTTTGCGTACGAGGAATCGCAGGACGGAAATGTCGCGCGCGTGAATCTCACGACGATGGAGCATCAGAGCGTGCGTCCGGGTTCGGGTGAGCGCGCGGTTCCGGGCGCGGGGCGCGGCGGCGGAAGCGGATACCGGTTCAACTGGGATTCGCCCATTGTCTCGTCGAATGCCGATTCGAAAACCGTGTACATGGGCGCGAACGTGCTGTTCAAGTCCGTCGACCGGGGCTCGAGCTGGAAGGCGATCAGCCCGGATCTCACGCTGCACATCGATCGCGACACGCTCATGATGATGGGCGCGCGCGTTCCCGCGACGGCGCTCTCGCGCCACGACGGCGTGACGAGCTATGGCACGATCACCTCGGTCAGCGAATCGCCGGTCGACGCAAACATCATTTACGTCGGGACGGACGACGGCCAGGTGCAGCTGACGCGCGACGGCGGCAAGACGTGGAGCAACGTCACCGCGCACATCAGCGGACTTCCCGCGCGCACACCGGCGACGACGGTTGTCGCGTCGCGTTACTCGGCGGGACGCGCGTACGCGACGTTCGACGGCCACTACAACGACGATTACAAGCCGTACGCATACGTGACTGATGACTTCGGCCAGAGCTGGCGCGCGATCGTGTCCGGACTTCCCGAGACGTCCATCAATCGCATTCGCGAGCACCCGCACAATTCGCATGTGCTCATTCTCGCGCACTCGCGCGGCGTGCATTTCTCCAATGACGGCGGAGCGAGCTGGAATTCACTCGCGACGAACATGCCGACCGTTCCGACCGATGACGCGATCATCCATCCGCGCGACAACGCGCTGATCGTCGGCACGCACGGACGGGGCATCTGGATTCTCGACGATGTCGGCCCGCTCGAAGCGCTCACGAGCGAGGGCGTGAGGGCGGCGGCCGTGCTCGCGCCGATTCCGCGCGCGCGCGAGATGAGCACATGGTCGCCGCAGGCGTGGTACGGACACGGCGAGTTCTTCGCGCCGAATCCGGAATTCGACGGCGTGATCACCTATCATCTTCGCGACGCTGCGCCGGGTCCGGTGATGGTGGAGATCAGCGACGCCGCGACGGGCGCGACGATTCGCACGCTCAAGGGACCGTCGGCGAAAGGACTGAACCGGGTGAACTGGGATTTGCGGATGTCGGGCGCGCTCTCCGAAGAGGAGGCCGGGACGCTGATCGCGGGCGGCGGAGGCCGCGGCGGTGGTGGCGGAGGCGGACGCGGCGGCGCAGGTGCGCAGGCGGGCCCGCTCGTGCTGCCCGGGAAATACAGAGTGGCAGTGAAGGTTCCGGGAGTGGCGACCGAACTGCGTGGCGAGATGATCGTCGAAGGCGATCCGCTGACGAATTTCAGCGACGCAGACCGGCGCGCGCGTCAGGCGCTCGTGATGAATGTGTACGCGCTCCAGAAAACGCTCGCGGCGGCGCACACCGCGGCACGCGCGCTCGGCGCGCAATCGGCGGATCTCAAGAAAGATTTTGCCGGCGGCGGAGCGAAGGCGGACTCGGTCATCGCGCGCGTCGGACGCGTCCAGGCGGATGTCGATCGTTCGATCGCGGCGACCGGAGGATCCGTGCGCCCGATCGAAGCATGGTCGGGAATGCCCACGCTGGATCAGCGGAGGCAGATCGACTACGCGATGGAAGACGCGAACAAGGCGGTGGTCGAACTCAACAGCACCATCGGCGAGGTCAGCGCGATGTACGCCTCAACGGCCAAGAAGGCGTGGCCGAAACCTGTGCAGCCGGTCGTCGCTAAGAAGTAACGCCGGACTGTGAGCGGCCTCTCGCGTCGACGAGCCAGCTTGTTTCGACGCGAGAGCCGCGCACCCCGTACATGACATCGTTGAGATGCACGACGATGCACACGTGATTCGGCACGACGCGCACGAGTTCGCCGACCTGCGGCCGCCACGAAGTTTTTGAGAGATCGAGAATTCCGTGCTCCTCGCTCATGCGGCTGACGAGCACCTCGGGCCGGTCGAGGAGCGCGCCCCAGCCTTCCCCTTCGACGCCGCGCATCGGTTCGCGGCCGAGTGCCTTCGCGCCTGCGTCGATCACGGCCTGGCCCGGCACACTCGTGCTGACGACCGTCGCGAGCACGGTGAGCGCGCAATCATCCGGCGAACACGCGCCGATTTCCGATGTTCCGCGATCGTTGTAGACGTACGTGCCGGGGCGCATCTCGGTGATGCCGCCGATTTCGTGTGTGCGCCATACGGTCGGCGTCGAGCCGCCGCTCACGACGCGCGGCGCGAGGCCGGCGCGCTCGAGCGCCGACGTCGCGCTCTTTATCGCGGTGCCGAGCGCTTCGAGCGCCGCATCTTGCGAATGCAAGTCGCTGCGGATGTGTCCCGGATAGAAGTTGATCCCCGCATACTCGAGCGGCACGCTCTCTTTGACGCGGCGCGCGAGTGCGATCGCTTCGTCCCACGCGGCCACACCAACGCGATGCATGCCGACATCGAGCTCGATATACACACGCACGGCGCGATCCGCTTCGCGCGCGGCGCGCGCAAGGTCATCGACGGCCTGCGCAGAATCGAGCGCGACGGTAAGCGTGACTTCGCGCGGGAGCGCCATCAGCCGCGCGAGCTTGGGACCGATCGCGGGATAGGCGAGGAGGATGTCGTCGGTCACTGCGCTCATCACGCCGGATTCAGCGGGAGTGGCGCACGTCAGACCGGCGGCGCCGCGCGCGATTTGCGCGGCGGCGATGGTGGTGGACTTGTGGGTTTTTATGTGGGGGCGAAGGGCGATGCCGTGCCGCTTTGAGTACTCGGCCATTCGCTCGAGATTTTTTTCGAGGCGGTCGAGGTCGACTAGTGCGGCCGGGGTTTCGAGAGTGCTGAGGAGGGAGCCGCAGGAGATTGGCATGCTACAAAATGCGCGATGCGCCGGCACTTCTGCGAGGGATGGCGTCCGACGAGTGAACTGTTAACCACGAACTGTTGGTCGGTTGACCAAGGTTAAATAATCAGTCCTGGCACCGAAGCATATCGAGCGGCTTGGATGCCAGGACTGATTTTCACACCTTGGTTAACCGACCAATAGTTAGTGGTTAACAGTTCACTCGTTTTATGCCCGCTTAGAAGCCAAGTCCAAGCAAGATCTCAAACGACCGCTGCCGATAGTTGCTCTGATTATTGATCGTCCCGTAGTTCAGGTCCTTCAGCGCATACACGTACCGCCCCTGCACGCTCAGCCCGGCCACCATCGGGAAGCGTACGCCGATGCCGGCGATCGCCGACCACGTGGTCTTGTCGCCGGTGTCGGGGCAATCAACGCCGCCGCCCGCATCGCAATTCACCTGGAACGACACCTGCGGACCGGCGAGCGCGAATGGCACGACGACCGGATTCGGGATCGAGACGCGCAGATACACCGGAATATCGATGTAGCTCACCTTGTCGCCGAATCCCGGGGTCGAGTTCGTGAAACCGCGCTGCGCGTACATCGCGTTGATTCCGAAGCCGAGAATCCCGCCGCTTTCGGCGCCGACGCCGATCGCGAACCCGGAGTTCGCCGTGTACGATCCGGCGCCCGTCGCGTTCGTGCTCGGAACCTGGCTATACGACCAGCCGCCGAGAATGCCCAGACCTTGTGCATTCGCGGCGGCGGGCAGCGAACACAGTGCGACAGTTGCAGCGACCAAAAGTGACCGTTTCATGACAAAATCCTCCGAGAGTGATTTTATAGTGGGGTGTGAACTACTTCGCCATCTTGGTGATCTTTTCGCCCACATCGATGAGTTTTTCGCCGGCCATGGCGGTTCCCTGACGCGCTTTTTCCGCGGCGGCATGCGCGACGTCATTTGCCGAATCGATGATCTTTCCAGCAAGTTTCTCGGCACCATCCGCCGCTTTGCCGGCGAGCTTCTCGGCGCCGTCCTTTGCGTGCTCGGCAAGATCGTCGAGCTTGTTGTTCAGCTTCTTGATGTTCGTCGTCATCTGTATCTCCTCTTGAATGACTATGCCGTTCCGGCGCCCGTCACGCGGGCTCGTACCCGCGTGAGGAGCGCCTGTTACACAAGCGTAGCCGTCAGATTCGTCAGCAACCATCGCGCGAACGGCGTAGCACTTCGAGGCCATCAATACCATGAGGAATTTGTGATGTCGATTGCACCGCGAAACAGCACAATCGGTAACCGCGTCCTACGTCGCGCGCTCGTCGCGCTCGCGCTCGTTCCGGCCGTATTGATCGCGCAGGGACGCGGCGGTGGACGCGGACAGGCGCCGCCGCCGCTGCAGTTCCAGCTGGTCGGACCATCGTTCGGCGGACGGGTCGCATCGATCGCGGGCGTGCCCGGCGATCTCCGCACCTGGTATCTCGGCGCCGCGACCGGCGGTGTCTGGAAATCGACCGACGACGGCAACACGTTCTCGCCGGTGTTCGACAAGCAAGACGCGATGGCGATCGGCGCGCTCGCGGTTTCTCAATCCGAACCGAACACCGTGTGGGCCGGCACAGGCGAAGCGTGGGCGATCCGCGACGTCGACGTTGGCGGTGACGGCATTTACAAGTCGACCGACGCGGGCGCGACGTGGACGAACGTCGGACTCGCCGACGTCGGACGCATCGGCAGAATCATCGTGCATCCGACCAACGCCAATGTCGTGTACGTCTGCGCGCTCGGCCGCGGCACGGGCCCGCAGCAGGAACGCGGCGTCTATCGTACGATCGACGGCGGAAAGAGCTGGACCCGCGTGCTGTTCGTGGATGAGAACACCGGATGCTCGGGACTCTCGATCGACGCGAAAGATCCGAACACCGTCATCGCGGGCATGTGGCAGATGGTGATGCACACATACGCGATGTACAGCGGCGGCCCGTCGAGCGGGATTTACATCACGCACGACGCGGGTGTCACATGGAAGCACGTCGTGCATCCGGGGCTGCC
Source organism: Gemmatimonadaceae bacterium (assembly GCA_036003525.1). GTDB lineage: Bacteria > Gemmatimonadota > Gemmatimonadetes > Gemmatimonadales > Gemmatimonadaceae > Fen-1231. The sequence continues at coordinate 8,323 of DASYSH010000172.1, forward strand.
CAATTCTCCGCTCGGAAAAATCGACGTCGCGATTGCGCCGACCGATTCGAAGCGCATCTACGCCCTGATTCAAACCGCGGACCAGGGCTCGGTATGGCGCTCGGACGACGGCGGCGCGAGCTGGAAGGCCGTGAATTGGATGCGCGCGCTTATCGGACGCGCGGGCTACTACATCAATATCAAAGTCGGCACCGGCGATGCGAACGAAGTGTTCATCGCGAACAGCAGTTTCTTCCACTCGACCGATGGCGGCGTCACGTTCGAAAACGTCCCGTGGGGCGGCGACAATCACGACATCTGGATCGACCCGCTCAACCCGGATCACATCGGTCTCACCGATGACGCGGGCGCGCGCGTGTCGAGCCAGCACATGCGCACCTCGCTGAGCATCACGCTGCCGATCGGCCAGATGTATCACGTCGCAATCGACACGCGTGTGCCGTACTGGGTCTACACGAACCGTCAGGACAACAGCACGATGCGCGGGCCGAGCGACGTGCCGGAAGCACTGCCGACGACAGGCGGGCATGCGGCGCCGCCTGCGGGCGCGGGCGGACGCGGCGGACGCGGCGGCGGTGGTGGCGGGCGCGCCGGAGCGCTCCAGGATTCGACGGCGATCGTCGCCGGACGCGGCGGACGCGGCGCACCCGCGCAGGATTCTACCGCGGGGCGCGGCGGCCGCGGCGCGGCGGCACAGCTCGACACCGCGGGCGCGCTCAATCTCGGCGCAGGGTTCGGCGGCGGCGGCGGACGCGGCGGCGGCTCGACATGGGAGCGCGCGCTCGGCGGATGCGAATCCGGATTCACAATTCCCGATTACACCGATTCCAACATCATTTGGGCGTCGTGCTATGGAAACCAGGTCACGCGCTACGACGCGCGCACGAAGCGCGCGCGCTCGGTGAGCCCGTGGGTGCACACGCTCGACTCGCCGCCGAATGAAGCGAAGTACCGCTGCCACTGGACGCCGCCGCTCGCGATCGATCCGTTCGATCACAACACGATGTACTACGGCTGCCAGGTGATTTTCAAAACGTCGAACCAGGGGCAGACGTGGACGGTGATCAGCCCCGATCTCTCGACGAAAGATCCGAGCCGGATCGTTTCATCCGGTGGAATCGTTCCCGATAATCTCGGCCAGTTCTACGGCGAAGTGGTGTTCGCGATCGCGCCATCGCCGATCCAGAAGGGACTCATCTGGGCGGGGACGAATGACGGCCAGCTGTGGAACACGCGCGATGGCGGCGTGAAGTGGAACAACGTGACGAAGAACATCACCGGCCTTCCCGTGTGGGGAACGGTGAAGCAGATCGCTCCGTCGCAGTTCGATGCCGGCACGGCGTACGTCGCGATCGATTTTCACATGATGGACAACCGCGAGCCGTGGCTGTACAAGACGACCGACTTCGGCCAGACGTGGAAGAAAATCAGCGACGGGCTGCCGCAGAAACATCCGCTGTCGTACACGCTCTCGATCGCGGAGAATCCGAATCGCAAAGGAATGCTCTTCGCGGGCACCGGCCACGCGTTCTACTATTCGATGGACGACGGCGGAAAGTGGACGCAGTTCTCCGAAGGCCTTCCCGCGTCACCGGTCAGCTGGATCACGACGGACAAGCGCTCGCATGACGTGATCGTTTCGACGTACGGTCGCGGCATCTACATTCTGCACGACATCACGACGCTCGAGCAGCAGGATCGGGTCGCGGCCGATGCCGACGTGTTCCTGTTTGCGCCGCGCGCGGGCGTTCGTCAGGCCCGCTCGGGCCGCGTGGATCTCAACTACGTGCTGAAGGCGGCGCCGAAAGATTCGGTGAAGGTCGAGATCATGGACACGAAAGGCACCGTCGTGCGGACGATGCGCGAAGCCGGACGGGCGGGCGCAAATCTCGCGACGTGGGATCTGCGCGGCGATCCGCCGCTGCGCGTCGACTTGCGCACGACACCGCCCGACAATCCGCACATCTGGGAGGAGCCGCGGTTCAAGGGCAAGACGGTGCGGCCGATCACGCACTGGGGAATTCAAAATCCGATCGCGACGGGTCCGCTCGTGCTCGACGGCAACTACAGCGCGCGCATCACGGCGGACGGAAAGACGGCGATGCAGCCGTTCACGGTGATTCGCGATCCGGAACTCACCACGACCGAAGCCGACATCGCGTGGTCGACGCAGGCGCAGACAAAAATCCGTGACGACATGGACTCGGCCGCGGTGATCATCAACAAGATCGAGACGATGCGGCGCCAGATCGAGGACCGCTTGCGCGGCGACACGGCGAAGGCCGAGCTCCGCGCGGCGCTTCGCGAGCAGGACAAGAAGCTGCTCGACATCGAACTGGTGCTGCTTTCAAAGTCCGACTTCTACAGCGACGACAAATATTACGTGGAACCGTTCCACGTCTATTTGAATCTCATCTGGCTGTCCGGCGAAGTCGGAACCGGCGCGGGAGACGTGGCCGGCGGCGCAGAATTCAGGCCGACCGACGCATCGATTCAGGTGCTGGCCGGGATCGAAACGGATCTCGATCGCGCGAAGGTCGCGTTCAAGGCGTACAATGAGAAGGATCTGGCGACGCTGAACTCGCTGCTGGCGCAGAAGAGTGCGGTGATTCCGTAAGAGGACCGAAGACCGAAGTCCGAAGACCGAAACTATGCACGCAGTTTCGGTCTTCGGACTTCGGTCTTACTCCGTCAGCGCATCCCCGAGCCGTTTGCTGAACGTGATGCGCGTGAAGTTGTCCGCGAACTCGAGCGGGCCGACGCCGGTCAGTCGCCGTGCGTGCGCGGTGAACAGACGGAGGCGCTCGTAGCCGTAGCGCTGCGCGACTTGTTCGACGGACATTCCGCGTTCGACGAGCGGTTCCCAGACGCGCGCGAGGCGCGCGGCGTCGAGGAGCCGGCCTGGACCGCTGATCCCGCCGTTGTGCATCCAGCGATCGACGGTGCGGCGCGCGAGCCCGCTTTCTTTCACGACGCCGCCCACCCATCGGGGAAGCAGCGGGCGCGCAAACAGACTCACGGAAACGGTCTGCAGTTTCGGCGGGAACGTTCGAAAGTGCGCGGCGGCCTTGCTCAGCAGCATCGCGGGCGCCGACGGTGCAGTGAGCGCCATGATATGACGCTGCAGTACTTCCGGCATGTCATCTGATCCGCGCAGCACGAGCTCGTGCGCGGACCCGTCGACTGCTTCGACGATCCGCTTCGCCGAGTCGCCGCTCAGCGTCGTATAGATGAGCATCGGCACATGGCTCTTGCGGAGCGCCGAGAGAACCTGCTCGAAATCCGCGGCGTTCAACATTCCGGGATCGAGCACCAGCGCGTCGCATCGTCTGTCCCGGAGCGACGCAGCTACGGAATCGGAGCTGCCAACTCGGCTCAGTTGCTGTTCGCCGGTCAGCGATCGTTCGAGCACCTCACGCGCATTTTCGGGCAGCAGCGCGAGAATCTTCATCGAATGGGGACGGAGTTGAGCCTACCAGTAGGACGCAAGACGACACAGCGTGAAGTTCACAGCTTCGCGACCGTGCGATGCACTGTCAACTGGCGCAAAAACGTCTACTCGTAAATCCTTGTTTAGAGCGGGGTTGAAGGGTAGCTTTGGACTCCTCACCATTACGGAAGCGACCGCGCCCGCGGGTGTTTCGCTTCCCGCTTTTCAGCTGTTGAACGGCGCGAGTAGCTCAGCTGGATAGAGCGCTGCCCTCCGGAGGCAGAGGTCGTGGGTTCGAATCCCGCCTCGCGCATGTTCGTTTCTCCCACCTGCTGTTCTCCCCCTCACTCCTCACTGTTCTTCCGCCTCACTCCTCACTGATCTTCCCCCTCACTCCTCACTGATCTTCCCCCTCACTCCTCACTGATCTTCCCCCTCACTCCTCACTGATCTTCCCCCTCACTCCTCACTGATCTTCCCCCTCATTCGTCACTGATCTTTTCCGTCCCTCCTCACAG
>DASYSH010000173.1:0-6994 GCA_036003525.1 Gemmatimonadaceae bacterium
CGCCGCGTCGGCCGCCATTCCGCGCGCCACGAGTTGCGCCGTCTCGACGTCGAGATGGTAGGCAATCTCCTCACTCAGGTCGCGGTCGCGCTCGTCCGTCGAGCGCAGTCCTGCCACGCGTTCACGAAGCGCGTGCCACCAGCCCATCAGGCCTCCCGCATCGACGCGCGCAGCACACGGTCGACTCCGCCGGTTGCACGGCGCCAGGAGGCCACTTCGGCGTCCAGACGCCTGCGACCGGATGCCGTCAGGCGGTAGAACCGTGCGCGCCGGTTGTTTTCGCTGTCGCGCCAGTCGGCCGTGACGAGGCCTCGCAACAGCAGACGCTGGAGCGCCGGGTACACCGCGCCTTGCTGCACGACGCATGCGCCGAGCGACAGGCGCTCGATGCGTTCTGCGACGCCCCAGCCGTGCAGGGGCCCCAGACTGAGGGCTTTCAAAATCAGCATTTCGAACGTACCCGGAATCAGCGCACCGCGATCATCGGTCACTCGTCACTCCCGTTCCAGTATGCCGCTTACTGTAACATCGACACTGCGGACGGGCAAACGGTTGGCAGGCCGGCGGCGCAAGCCACCGACCTGCCATTCAGCTCCGGGTTAGAACGGCCTCAGATTGGCGCGCGACCGCCGCGGTTCAGCGCCCTATGTCAGCTTCGGCCGCTCGAGATGCCACGCGGTGTTCACCTGATATTTGTGCGCCACGGACGCAATGACGTCGTCGAGGTAAAGATTTCCCGCGATCTGCGCGCAGATCGGCTGCGGATTGAGCGCAACCGGCGGCGCAGCGGGAGCCGCGGTCGAATCGGCTCCGCGTCCACCGCGACCGCCGGCGCCGCCTGCGCCGCCGCCGCCACCGCGTCCGGCCGGCTTGACTCCAAACGCGATCGGCACCACTACCGCCGGATGTCCGGTCGCCGCGTGCACACCCGTGTCGGACGCGCCGACGTAAAGATCAGTGTCCTTGAGATACTCCTGCCACGCGACGATCAACATTTGCCGGCGGCGCTGCGCCTGAATGAAATCCATCGCCGTCGGAATGCGTCCCGGTACCCAGCGATTGAGCTGGCCGTTGTTCGCCGGCGGTGCCGGTACTGCGGCAGCGCCGCGCCCGGCGGCCGTGGTGTCCGCGCCGCCGCGCCCGCCGCGACCGCCACCGCCGCCGCGCGCGTTCGCACCGTACGCGGCCACGACTGCGTTCATATCCATTCCGAGTTCTTTCGCCTTGAACTGCACGTAGGAGTCGAACGCTGCGGCTGATTCTTCGCTGAGTCCGTCCCGCGCGCCCGCGACTGTCGGCGGGTCGGCGAGATCTTTCGGTTTCGCGCCGAGCGATTTGAGTTTCTCGACGAACGCCGTGAACTCGGGCGCCGCCTGATTCTGATGACGCACGCCGACGCGCAGCGATGCGAGGTCGATGTTGTTGTTGAAGTGAAAGGGCATCGTGATCGAGCCCGGATCCTTTTCGTCAGCGCCGTGGATCACGTTGAACACCATCGCCGCGTCTTCCATCGTGCGCGTAAGGGGTCCGACGCGATCCTGCGACCATGCAAGCACCATTCCACCGAAGCGGCTCACGCGGCCGAACGTCGGGCGGATCGCGTTGATGCCGCATGTATTCGCCGGTCCGACGATCGAGCCGTTGGTCTCCGTGCCGATTCCGAACGCGACGCATCCGGCGCCCGTTGCGGATGCCGGACCGGCGGACGAACCGCCGGAACTCTGCGACGTGTTCCACGGATTTTTCGTGCCGCCGCGAAACCAGTTGCCGCCCTGCGCGAACTGGCCGGTGGAAAGTTTTGCGATGAGCACACCGCCGGCATCGCTGATGCGCCGCACGATCTCCGAGTCTTCATCGATCACGCGATGTTCGAAGTCCGCCGCGCCCCATGTCGTCGGAGTGCCCTTCACGGCGAAGAGATCCTTCACTCCCCACGGAATTCCGTGCAGCGGTCCGCGATATTTTCCGGCTTTGATTTCCGCATCCATCGCCGCCGCATTCGCAAGCGCGCGATCCTCGAGAATCGTCACGGCGCAGAACAGCGTGGGATTCAGGCGTTTGAGTCGCTCGAGATAGATCTGCGTGATGCGCAGCGACGTGAGCTTCCGCGCGTGAATCGCCGCGGCGAGACGGTGCGCGGGAAGAAATGCGATCTCTTCGTCCGTCGCGGGAAGCGCGCTCGTTCCCCATGGCGCGAGCCTGAACGCGCCGGGCGTCGCCGAGTCCCACGCGAACTTCTGTCGCGCGAACGCGCCGATGCCTTTTTCGTGGTAGGTCTTTTCGAGCAGCGCGCCGGTGCCGCCCGGATATGGCTGGAAGGTCCACGAGACCGCCTCCATGTTGTCGAGCGGAACGGGCGGAGCGGAACCCTGACTGCCGCGGCTGTCCGTGGACGCGCCGCCGCCCGCGCCTTGCGCGATCGCCTTCGCCCCGAAGCCGAAGGTCGTCGCGGCCGCGGTCACGAGAGAGAGGAACATGAATTGCCGCCGGTCGAGATCCGTCGCGAAGTCCATCGCGCCGGCAACGCGTTCGGTATCGGCTTCGGCCTGCTCGAGAAGGTCGAGCTCGTCGTGCATCTGCATCATCTCCTCTCCGTCCATAGGGCTGGTCGCGCGCTAATTTTACGATCTGCTCAATCGGTTTTTTTGCGGCGTCCGTTCAAATAGAGTGCGGATGCAGCGCCGCCGCCACCGCAGTTTGCTGCCTAGCCCGGAGATCGTGCCTGCGACGGATTCGACGCGCGCCGCGCGATCGATTCCAGCGCGATCGCCAATGCGACACCTCCGGCATACGCGGCAAGATCGCGCGGATTGAACCCGCTGCCGAGAACCAAACCGCCGATTGTAGTGGCGCGCCACGCGTCAAGCACCGGCGTGTGGACGAGCTGACTGAATTCGACTGCGCAGCTGATGGCGAATGCGATCCCGCCGCGAATGAACATTGACGCTGCCGGCGCCGTCACGGCGACGATCCATGCCATCATGCAGGCCCAGAGTGCGTCGCCTGCCACGTCGCGCGCGTCGGGGCCAAGCGCGAGCCCGCCGCGATGTATCCAGAGGCCGAGCAGCATCGTCGCGATCGCGGCAGCCGCGGCGCTCATCCGAATGCGATTGCGAGTCATCGTTCCGAAACATGACTCGTGTCGTTCGCCGGCACCATCTAGGTTTCAGCATGCACCCGTCCCCGTCGCAGAAACTCGCGATCGAGTCCGAACCCCGGTCTTTGCTTGTCCTCGCGGGACCGGGCGCCGGGAAAACGTTCTGCCTCACCGAGCGCATCCGGTTCCTCATCGAGCAACGGGGGTTTGACCCGGCACGCATCTGCGCGTTCACATTCACCAACAAGGCGGCCGGCGAAATCGCGGAACGCCTCGAACGGCGGCTGGGCGAATCCGCGGAGGAAATCACGCGCGGCACGATCCACGCATTCTGCGCGGACCTGCTCCGGGAGTTCCCCGTGCCCGCCGGGCTCGAATCGGGGTTCGGAATTGCGGACGAGGAATACCAGCTCAACGCGCTCCGCCGGCTCGAAGGCTTTCGCAAATGGCATCGTTCGACGCTGACGCGTTTCTCCGCGCACCGCTTTCGCGGCGACGAGCTGATGCGCAACGACGCTGAGCTCTTCAAGCGATACGAAGAGTTTCTCGCGGCGCGCAACGTCGTCGACTTCGACACGCTCGTCATCAAGGCGGCGGACCTCGTCGAAGGTCCCGCGGGCGATGACATTCGCGCGCGCTGGGATGTCGTCCTCGTCGACGAATTTCAGGATCTCAATCCCGTCCAGTACCGTGTCGTGCGCGCGCTCGCAAAAGCGCATCGTCACGTATTCGCCGTTGGCGACGACGACCAGTCCATCTACTCATGGGCCGGCGCCGATCCCGCCGTCTTCAAGCATTTCGTCAACGACTTCGGCATTACCGCGCGGATTCACCTCGCCGAGAATCACCGGTGCCCCGCCGACATCTTCGCCCTCGCTCGCAAGCTCGTCGACGTGAACCTGCCGATTTTCGGCGATCGCGACGCGCCGCACGCGAACCGGCCGGCCGCGTTTCCGGTGAACGTGGCATGGTTCGAGACGGATGAGGCCGAGGCGGACTGGCTCGTCAGCGACATACGCCGCGACCGTGAAACGTTTGGGCACCATTGGGGCGACGTTGCGCTCCTCTTCCGTACGCACGCCGTGGGCGATCTTCTCGAAACGGCATGCATCGACGCCGGCATTCCCTGCCGTCGCGCGCAGGGCCGGTCACTCGCGGACGATCCGGTGATCGGCTACGTCGTCGCCGCGGCGCGCGCGATTCACACACCGGGCGACGACCTCTATCGCGACGCGTTTTTCAAAGTCGTGCTGTCGCACGCGTTGTTCGATGAGGCGCGCGCGAAAGCCGACGAAGAAAATATCCCGCTCTGGACGCAGCTCAATCGCATGGCCGTGCGGCTGCCAAAGGCGGACGAGAACGGCCGGCAAATTCGTCGCGCGCTCGCGGATTGCCGGAACCTCGAAGCGGTTGGAATGCAGCAGTCGAATCTCATGGCGCTCGTGCAGGAACTGCTGTCGAGGCGCGTGGGCCGGCTGCGCTCGATACTCGACGAGCATCACGACGACTTGACCGACCCGGCGGGCAATCCGGAAGTCGTCATGCTCGCGAATCGACTGCGCGCCGCGCGCACGAAACGCCAGGAGGTATTCGTGCCGGAGCTGAGCGGCGCCGGCATTCCGATCAAGGCAATGCTCGATGCGATCGGCGTGCGCGCGGTGTGCGGAACCGACGCCAATTCACCGGACGCTCCCGCAGAGCAGCTGTCGCCGGGCGATGTACTCTCCATTGGACTGGCGCTCGGCGTGTTCAAGGCCGCGCAGCTGCTCGAGATGGAATCGTCGGCCGTTGCGTTCACGAGTTTTACGGCGATCGACCTCGAGACAACAGCGCGCGACACCGGCAAGTCAGAGATCATCGAGATCGCGGCGACGCGCGTGCGTGGTGGGGAAATAGCCGAGAAGTTCACGTCGCTGGTGAAACCGAATGTCGCGATCGACGCCGGCGCGTCCGCAGTCACGGGCATCACGGAGAAAGATCTCGTCGACGCGCAAACATTCGCCGAGATCTGGCCGCGCTTCAAGGAGTTCGTTGGAACGGACGTTCTCGTCGCGCACAACGGATATCAGTTCGACTTCCCGATCCTGAGCCGCATGGTGGAGGAGACGGGCGACACGTTCGACGCGATCACGTTCGATTCACTTCCCCTCGCACGAGATCTCGTTCCCACGAGCCGCAAACTCGGCGACCTCGCGCGCCATTTTGGGATTGACCCGGGAAATTCCCATCGCGCGCTGGACGACACGCAGGCGCTCGCGCTCGTCATGCTCAAACTCGGCAGCATGAAACTCGCGCGCTCGCGCAAAACCGCACTTGTCGATCTCCTCGGCCATCTCGGTGTCGCGCTCGCATTGACCGACCGGGCATCGCTCTCCGATGAAGCGCGGCTTTTTGTGGAACGGCTGACGCCCGTGTTCGTGCTCGGACGGTACGGCAACGCGCTGGACAACTACGAAGAATCGCGGGCAACGCATCCGTCCATCCCCACACGGGATGACGTTATCGCCCTCTTTGGCGGCGCGAACCGGATGGACAGCATCAGGCGGGATCGCACCGCAGACGAGCGCTACCCCGCGGCGATGCGGCGGCTTCGGCGTCTCATCGCCGGCATCGACGAAAAGCCGTTCGCCGAGCAGCTCGGCGAGTTTCTCCAGCGCGTCACGCTCTCGACGCAGGATGGCGTGGAGCCCGCGCACGAACGCGTCAACCTGCTCACGCTGCACGCTACGAAAGGACTCGAGTTCTCACGCGTGTACGTGATAGGATGCGAAGATTCGCAGCTGCCCGGCGGATCGCCGACGCAGGGGCCGAAGGCGCACGAAGTGGAGGAAGGGCGCCGCTTGCTGTACGTCGGCATGACGCGCACGATCGACCGTCTCGTGCTCACGTATTGCGCCAATCGCGCCGGCAAACCGGCCGGCGGCCACCGGTTTCTCGACGAAATGGGCCTCGCGCCCGTGCCTCCGGAGGATGACGACGAATGACGATAGAGTGGAAGATTGACGTCGGCGACGAACAGACGAGCGCGATGTATGAGCCTCCGACATCGGGCGGCGACGTTGCGCTGTTCGTCTGCGCGCACGGCGCGGGCGGCAACATGCTTGACCGCGGCATGACGACGACGGCGAATATCCTGCGCGCGAACGGCCTTGGCGTCGTGCGGTTCAATTTTCTCTACAAGGAGAAAAAGTCAGGCCGCCCCGATCCGATGCCGAAGCTCATCGCGACGACGCGCGCGGTCATCGCGCACGCGCAGAGTGAACTCGTGCCTTCGCGCCTCGTGATCGGCGGCCGCTCGATGGGCGGACGCGCTGCGTCGATGCTCGCAGCGGAAGGGTTCGACGCGAGCGGCCTGCTGTTGCTCGCGTATCCACTCCATCCCGCCGGGCAGCCCGAAAAACTTCGCGACGCGCACCTCGGCGCCATTCGCATGTCGGTGCTGTGCTTCAACGGCACGCGCGACGCGCTCTGCACGCGCGAGTTGATGGAGCGCGCGCTCACGACGGTGAAGGCTCCGTGGGATATGCAGTGGATCGACGGGGCGGACCACATGTTCCACGTGCTCAAGTCTTCAGGCCGCACGGACGCCGAGGTGATGGCGCAAATCGGTCGTACGGCGGGCGAGTGGTCGGCGACGCTGTAACTTTCTCATAGTGTCCACACACCATTTAACCACAAACGACAAACCATTAATAGTTTTTTGTTTGTAGTTAATGGTTTTTAGTGGGGATGATCGGCGTGCATACTCTCTCAAAGTCCGACTACAATCTCGCGCGAACGTGCGATGCCAAGCTGTACTTCCGCGAGAACCGCTACCCGGACAACGGCAACTACAGTCCCTACGTTCGTCTGCTGGCGGAGGGCGGCTTCATGGTGGATGCGCTCGCGCGCGCGCAG
>DASYSH010000174.1:0-2943 GCA_036003525.1 Gemmatimonadaceae bacterium
AATGGGATTGCTGCCGCCGGGCAGTGCCACCCGCCAGCTCGGCGCTGGAGAAGAGACCGTGAACGCTGAGATCCGGGAGAAGAAGTAGCGTTGCTCTCGAGCGACGCGGCACGGGACGAAAACAAAACGGGCGCGGTGCACCGCGTCCGTCTCCTGCCGGGGTTTACGGTGGCCGTGCTCACCGTGCTCCTGTTGCTGCTCGCGCGATCGGTCGCTGAAGTTCTCCTGTTCTTTTTTCTCGCCGTACTGATCGCGATTTATCTCGACGCGCTCGCGGAATTCGTCGCGCGTCGCACCAAGCTCGGCCGGAAAGGCTCATTTGCGCTCGCGCTGTTCGCGACTGTCGCGGCGCTCGCGGGGATCGGCGCGCTGCTCGTGCCGCCGGTGGTGGAGCAGACACACCAGCTCGTCGCGCGGCTCCCGGAATTTGCCGCGGCGTGGAAGGCGAGCCTCGGGAGGCTGCTCGAAGACTTTCCCGCGCTTCAACCGATCCTCTCGCCCGACAATCAGGCGCAGGTCGTGTCGAGCGCGCTGGAGCAGGCGCAGGGATTCGTCGGCGGGCTCCTGCCGAAAGTTTTCAACGTGGCGCACGGGTTCATCGACATTGCGTCGATTCTCGTCATGGGACTGTACCTCGCCGTCCATCCGGGGACATACAAGGATTTCGTTGTTTCGATCACACCCCCGCGGCATCGGCGCGCGATGGCCGACGTTCTGGATTCGCTCGGCGAAACGCTCCGGTCATGGGTGATGGCGCAGCTCCTCACGATGGCGGTGCTCGGAGCGCTCACGGCGATCGGACTGCGCATTCTCGGTGTGCCGTACTGGCTCACGTTCGGATTGTTCAGCGGCCTCGCCGCAATTGTCCCGTTTTTCGGCACGCTCGTTTCGACAATTGTCCCCGCACTGTTCGTCCTCGGCGGAGCCGGCGGTCCGGGCGGCGCGCTGCTGGTGCTCCTGCTCGGCGTTGCCGTGCACCTGATCGAAGCGAATGTCGTCGCGCCGATCATCATGCAGCGAGGCGTGCATTTGCCGCCGGTATTTTCGATCATGGCCGTGCTGATCGCGGGCACTCTGCTCGGACCGCTCGGATTGCTGGTCGCGGTTCCCGCGCTCTGCATCGTGATGGTTCTCGTCCGCAAAGTTCTGATTGAACGCGTCTACGGCGATGTCGCCACGCGCGAAGAGAAGCGCGAGGATGCCGAGCTCGCTCTCGCACCCTCCGACTCCGCCCCGTAAGCCGCGTTCCTCTGCTGCGCCCTGCATCGGGTCGACGTCGCGCATTCCTGTTCCACGTTCGCGTTATTTCGCTTCCCGCCGCAACGCCGCGGTGACACTTCGAAGTGCGCACGCCCCCACATTGGCGCGTGCAAATCGCCCTCGAATTCAAGAGCGTCACGCGGCGCTACCGTGCCGGCGTCACCGGCTGTTCCGGCGAAGTCACGGCGCTCGATCGCGTCTCGTTGACCGTCGCCGCCGGCGAATGCGTCGGAGTCGGCGGCTCGCCGGGTTCGGGCAAAAGCACGCTGCTGCTTTGCGCCGCCGGAATTCTTCGCCCGCACGAGGGCACCGTGATCGCCGTTCCCGCCGCGTTCGTCGCGCGTCGCGGCAGCACGGAGGCGCAGCTCGGCTCCCACGCCGCGCTCACTCACGCGCTGCGCGCCGCGCCGCGTCTGTTGTGTCTCGACGATCCGTTGTCACTGCTCGATGCCGGCGCCCGCGAGCGATACATCTCGCTGCTGCTCGAACTCCGCGGCGCCGGCGTCGCCGTGCTGATCAGCGCGCGGAACGCCGGATCGCTGGAATGCTGTGCGTCGCGCGTGTTCACGCTCGATGCCGGACGAATCACGCGCGCCGTGCGCCGGCGCCGCACACTCGAAATCGAAGTGGGAATGCCGTCGTATGCGGCGCTCGCGCTCTCGCATCGGATTCCCGCCGTGCGCCGCCTTGGTCACGCCCTGCGTGTCGCACTCGACGATATCACCGCGGAAGAAGTGCTCAGCACCTGCCTCGCGCTCGGAATCCGCGTGCACGGATCGCGCGTCATCACGACGGCGGCGCCGGGCAGGGTGGCGGAGGCCGAGTGATGACGTATCTTGCGTCGAACCGACCCACATTCATTTTATCGCCCCGATGGCCGACGTCCGCGACCAACTGCAGTCCGCTCTCGGGAGCGCGTTCACCATCGAACGCGAGCTTGTCGGCGGCGGCATGAGCCGCGTGTTCGTCGCAACCGAGACATCACTCGGCCGCCGCGTCGCGATCAAAGTCCTCTCGCCCGAACTCGCGAACGCGATCAGCGCCGAGCGTTTCCGCCGCGAAATCCAGGTCGTCGCACAGCTCCAGCACCCGCATATCGTGCCGGTGCATGCCGCCGGCGACGCGAACGGGCTCCTCTACTATACAATGCCGTTCGTCGAGGGCGAGACACTGCGCGCCCGCCTGCAGCGCGACGGACAGATGCCTGTCGCCGAGACGCTCGCGCTTCTGATCGAGCTCGCCGATGCGCTTTCGTACGCGCATGGCCGCGCGGTGATCCATCGCGACATCAAGCCCGAGAATGTTTTGCTCAGCGGATCGCACGCGACGCTCGCCGATTTCGGCGTCTCGCGCGCGCTCACCGCTGCAACGGGCGAGAGCCGCCTCACGACGTCGGGTCTCGTGCTCGGCACGCCGGCGTACATGGCGCCCGAGCAGATCTCCGGCGATTCCGGTGCCGATACCCGGGCCGACATCTATAGTCTGGGCCTCGTCGCGTACGAGATGCTCACCGGCACGACGCCGTTCGACGCCAAATCACCCCAGGCATTTCTGGCGGCGCATCTGTCAGTGGCGCCGCGCCCGGTGACCGAGCTGCGACTCGACACGCCGCCCGCGCTTGCGGCGATAGTAATGAAGTGTCTCGAAAAAGATCCGGCGCACCGTCCGCAAAGCGCCGCGGAT
>DASYSH010000175.1:0-10410 GCA_036003525.1 Gemmatimonadaceae bacterium
CGCGAAGAGGAATCGGATGGACTCTCGACGGTGCGAAGCTTGTGGATGAATGCCGCCCGGGTCAACTGACGCAAAAACGTCAGCGCATTCCGGAGTGCTCAAGACGCAGAGATCACCTTGCGCGCCAACTCCACAATGCGATCGACTTGATCGTCCTGCGTCAGATGCGTGGTGTCGATCACGATCGCGTCGGGCGCCTGCCGCGTTTGCGCGGCATCCTTCGCGTCGCGCTGCTTCAGGGCTTCCGCCTCCGCCGCCACTTCCTCATCCATCGGCGTCCGCCCCAGCCGCTGAAGCAGCCGGCGCCGCGCGCGCTCATTCGCGTTCGCCACGAGAAAAATCTTCAGCTGCGCCTCGGGGAACACCGTCGTTCCCATATCGCGCCCGTCGACGACGATCGATCCGTCGCGCGCGCAGCGCCGCATCTGATCGTTCACCCAGTCACGCACCGGCTGCATCTTCGCCACCAGACTCACCAGCGCGGTCACCGCGGCTTCGTGCAGTTCGGGTCCGACCGACTTTCCGTCGAGCGTGACGCCGAAGTTCGAATCGTTCCTCACGATGGCAACTCGGGACGCCGCGCTTAACACCGATTCCGCCGTCCACTGCTCCGGCTCGCCCGCCCGCCGGTCTCTCAGCCGTGCCACGGTCGCCGCGCGATACAGCGCGCCCGAATCGCCATGATGCATGCCGAGCCGCTCGGCGACGCGATGCGCCGTCGACGATTTGCCGGAGGCTGCCGGCCCGTCGATCGCGACGACGATCCTCCGGCTATCGTTTTTCAATGACACGAGCGAGGTCGCTCCAAAAGGCCGGATACGAAACGTTCACGCATTCGCGGTCATCGATTTCTATCGCGTTTCCGTCCAGCGAGCCAAGAATTCCGAATGCCATCGCGATCCGGTGATCTCCGTGTGTTCGAACCGCGCCCCGATATGGTTTGTCGCTGCCGCGCACGATGAATCCATCCGGAAGTTCTTCGGCGTCCGCGCCGACCGCTTTCAGGTTCTGTACGACAACGGAAATCCGGTCACTCTCCTTCACTCGCAATTCCGCGGCGCCCGTCACAACGGTCTCACCGGCCGCGCGCGCGGCAACACATGCGAGCATCGGAAGCTCGTCGATCAGCGATGGCACCATTTCGGGCTCGATCGTCACTCCCCGCACCGTGCGGGAGCTTGCAACGAGATTCGCGACGGGCTCACCGCCGTCATCATGCATGTCTTCGTATGCGATCAACGCGCCCATGTCGGCAAGGACTTTGAACGCCCCGGTGCGCGACGGATTCACGCAGACATGCTCGACCGCAAGCGATCCGCCCGCGGACATCGCGGCAAGCGCGACGAAAAAAGCGGCTGACGACGGATCCCCGGGCACATCAGTATCCACCGCGTCGAGCCGGCCGGCTGGCAGAAGCGTCACGGCGAGTCCGTCGGTTCGCACATCGACGCCGCGGGCGCGCAGCATGCGTTCCGTGTGGTCGCGCGTCGCCGCGGGCTCGTGCACCTCGACCGGAACATCCGCGACGAGACCGGCGAGCAGGATCGCGCTCTTCACTTGGGCGCTCGCGGTCTCGCTGAACCAGGTGACTCCGCGCAACAGACCACCGTGAACGACTAACGGCAGGCCGTCTTCGGCGGCGAATTCGAATCGCGCGCCCATGGCCTCGAGCGGTTTTGCGACCCGCTTCATCGGGCGCTTGCTGAGACTGGGATCGCCGGTCACTCGCGAATCGAACGGAATCGCCGCGAGAATTCCCGACATCAATCGCGCGGTGGTGCCACTGTTGCCGCAGTCGAGATCGCCCGAACTCTCGCGCAATCCGCGCAGGCCGCCGCCGCGCACCGTGAATTCGTCCGCCGAAACTTCCGGGATCGTTGCGCCGAGCGCGCGGAGAACCGACGCGGTCGATTTCACGTCGGCGGACGTGAGCAATCCGCGAACACGCGATTCGCCTCTCCCCAGCGCGGCGAACATCAGCGCGCGGTGGGAAATGGATTTGTCACCGGGAACGCGCAGTGCGCCGCCGACTTTCATCGCGCCGGCATTATCTGAGCCAGCTTTCGAGCGCGGTGGCGAGATCGGTTTTCTCGTCGCGGTATTTCACAATTACCGGCGTCTGAAGCGAGAGCGACTCACCCGCTCCCCATCCGCTCTTCACGGCGCGCGCTCCGGGGACGACGACGGCGCCGGCCGGAATTTCGAGCGGCGCTTCGGCGCTCGCGCGATACACCGTCTCGCGCACGAGATCGTACACCGGCGTGCCGCGCGTGAGCACGACGCCCGCCGCCAGCACCGCGCGCGCTCGCACGACGGTCCCTTCATACACGCCGCAATTCCCGCCGACGATCACATCGTCCTCGATGACCACCGGCGACGCGTTCACGGGCTCGAGCACGCCGCCGATCTGCGCCGCCGCGCTGATGTGGCAGCGCGCTCCGATCTGCGCGCACGATCCCACGAGCGCGTGCGAATCGATCATCGTGCCCGCGCCGATGTGCGAGCCGACATTGACGAACATCGGCGGCATGCACACCACACCCGGCGCGACGTACACGCCGCGACGGATCGTCGAGCCTCCCGGAACGATGCGCACGCCGCGGTCGAGTCCAAAGCGCTGCGGCGGAATCGTGTCCTTGTCCACGAACGAGAACGAGTCGCCGCCCGGCGAGAGATCGGCGAGCTTCCCAAACCGGAACGCCACGAGAATACCGCGCTTCACCCATGGCACCGCGTGCCATTCGCCGCTTGCATCCCGCCCGGCGGACCGCACATCGCCGGCCTCGAGCGCTTCCAGCAGCTGGTTCACGACGCGCGCGGCGTCGCGCGGCGTTTCGCTCCCCTGCGGCAGTCCGTACAGTTCGTCGACACGCGCTTCGAGCGCTGCGACGCCGATCCCGGTCACACTCATTTCGACAGCGCTCCCGCTTCGATCAGGCTTGCGCGCAGTTTCGCATCATGCTTCGAATCCATCGGCACGAGCGGAAGGCGCAGCTGATTCTTCGCCCGGCCCATCATCGCGAGGGCGGCCTTCACGGGGATGGGATTCGACTCGCAGAACGCGGTCCCCATCAGGGCGTGCAGCTTGAGATGCAGCGCGCGCGCCGCCTCCATGTTTCCTTCGAGTGCGCGGCGGCACAGATCGGACATCGGGCGCGGCGCGACATTCGACACGACCGAAACGACGCCCTGCCCGCCGCCCGCGATCACGCCGAGTGTGAGTGAGTCGTCACCCGACAGCACGCTGAACCCTTTCGGCGCGTGCCGGATGATCTCAGAGATCTGAGCGAGGTTTCCCGACGCTTCTTTTACGGCGCAGATATTCTCGTGCTCCGCCAGCGCCAGCGTCGTCTCCGCTTCGATGTTGCTCGCGGTGCGGCCGGGCACGTTGTAGACAACCACGGGCAGCGGCGACGCGTCCGCTACAGCGCGGAAATGCGCGAGAATGCCGCGCTGCGGCGGCTTGCTGTACATCGGCGAGACGTGCAGCAGGTGCGTCGCGCCGGTGCCACCCATTGCCTTCGACGTTTCGATCGCGACGCGCGTGTCGTTGCCGCCGGCTCCCGCGATGACCGGCACGCGTCCCGCTGCACGGTCGGCACAAAGCCGCACCACACCGAGCCGCTCGTCGAGCGACATCGTGGCGGCCTCACCGGTCGAGCCGACTGGCACGAGACCGTGGATGCCTTCGGAGATCTGCCACTCCACGAGTCTCGCAAATGCATCCGCGTCCACGGCGCCGTTCGCGTCGAACGGTGTTGCGAGCGCGGTGAAGCAGCCGGTGAGCATCTCTTGTGTCATACGCCAGTCCCGAGCATGTGATCGAACGTGAACACGCCTGTCTTCCCCACTATCCATTTTGCGGCGGTGAGTGCGCCCGTCGCGAACACGCGCCGGTCGCGCGCGATGTGTTCGAGTTTGATCTGCTCGAATGCGCCGTCGAACATCACGGTATGCGTTCCGGGCACGCTCCCGAGCCGAACGCTCGTGATCGGCATCGCACTGCCGATGGCATTCGCGACGCGCTCTGCGAGTGAGCGGGCGGTTCCGGACGGCGCATCCACTTTCTGATTGTGATGCGTCTCGATCATGTGCGCGTCGAAATCCGCGTTCGCTTCCTTCATCAGGCGGGCCGCGTACTCGACGATGCGCGAGAACAAGTGCACGCCGATCGAAAAGTTCGGAGCCCAAAGCAGCGCGCCGCCCTTTGCGCGCACTTCATTCTCCACAGCGGAGCGCGCCGAGTCCCAGCCGGTCGTGCCGCAAATGACCGGACACCCCGCCGCGACGCATGCGCGGACGTTCGTGGCGGCGTACTGGGGCGTCGTGAATTCCACGGCGACATCCGCGCCGGCAAGCAGAGTCTTGTTGATTCCCGTCGGCAGCACCTCACGCTCGCCGAGCAGCGCGACCACTTCGAACCCGTGCTCCGGCGCGAGCGATGCGATCGCCTTTCCCATCTTGCCATCGCCGACTATTGCGAGCCGCAGTGTGCTCATGCGGTGGCTCCCGCGCCGAAAAACGCGTCGTGCAGACGGCGCATCACGGGCTTCATATCGTCTCCGTCGACAATGAGAGTCAGGTTGATGCCGGTGGCGCTCAAGGAAACCATGTGCAACCGCACGTCGCCGATCGCCGCCATCGCCTTCGCCATCGCCGCGCTGCTGTCGCCAAGTCCGGCGCCCACGACCGCGATGATCGCCCTGCCGCGTTCGACGCCGACGTCGCCGAACTCACGAAGCTGGCCGACCACGACGTCCAGATGCTTGTCCTCGTCGAGCGTCACGGAGACGGAGACTTCCGACGTCGTCACCACGTCGACCGAGATCCGGTTGCGCTCGAACACGTCGAAGATTGCGCGCAAGACGCCGGGCGTTGCGACCATGCGCGTGCTTCCCACTTTCACGATCACCGTGTTCCCTTTCGCGGCGATCGCGCGCACCGGCATGCGCGGCGCATCGAACGTGATCTTCGTTCCTCGTCCGGACGGATTCAGCGAATTCAGCACGTAAACCGGAATCCCGAGCCGCACCGCCGGGGCAATCGCATTCGGATGAAGCACCTTCGCCCCAAAACTCGCGAGTTCCGCGGCTTCATCGAATCGGATGTGCTCGATCAGCTTCGGCGAATCGACCACGCGCGGATCCGCGGTGAGCATCCCGTCGACGTCGGTCCATATCTCGATTGCCTGCGCCTCGAGTGCGGCACCGAGCAGCGACGCGCTGTAGTCGGACCCGCCGCGCCCCAGCGTCGTCGTCACGCCCTGCATCGTCGAGCCGAGGTATCCGGCCATCACCGGCACTTTGCCGGCGTGCGCGAGCGGCGCGACGCGTTCGCGGCACGCCGCGGCGATCGCTTCAGGCTGCGGTTCTGCGCGGCCGAACTGTGCGTCGGTGATCATCACGTCGCGTGAATCAACGAGCACGGCGTCGATTCCGGCGCGGACGAATGCCGCGGTGATCACGGGTGCCGAGAGCTGCTCGCCCATCGATGAAATCGCGTCGAGCGAGCGATCCGTGACGTGGCCGAGCACGCTCAGCGCCTCCATGAGATGTGCAAGCTCGTCGAACATCACGCTCTCATCGGCGGCAATTTCTCCCGCGGCGTCATCGTCGCCCAGCAGCTCCGCCACGGCCGTCATGTGTCTGGCGCGCGACGCCTCTACCGTCGCGATTGCCGCGACGAGATTTCCCGACGCCGCCTGCTCCGCTGCCGACAGAAGCGCGTTCGTCGTTCCCGCGAGCGCCGATACGACGACGACCGGATGACGGTCGAGGCGGCCGCGAATGATTTCCGCGGCCCGGCGGATCGCGCCGGCGTCGGCAACGGACGTACCGCCGAACTTGCAGACGATCATGCGATGCGCGGGCCGCCGGCGATCACGCCGGTCTTCACGAGTACTTCCGCATTGAGAATCGAGCCGCCCGCCGCACCACGAATCGTATTGTGCCCCATGGCAACCATCCGCAGCTGCATGATCGGATCTTCGCGCAGGCGGCCGACGGAAACGGTCATCCCGCCGCCGTCCATTGCATCGCGACGCGGTTGCGGACGATCCTGTTCGTCGCGATAGCGCACCGGAAACTCCGGTGCGGAGGGCAACCCGTGCACCTGCGGATCGCCGCGCCACGCCCTGATCGCGGCGATCGCATCGGCGACGGCCGGCTTCTTGTCGAATGTCATGGAGAGGCACACGGTGTGCCCGTTCTCCACAGCGACACGATTCGCATGCGCGCTCACGACGAATGGCGCGTGCGTGATGCACTTCGGCGCCAGCGTCCCGAGCATCTTTTGCATTTCACGCTCGATTTTTTCCTCTTCTTCGCCGCCGATGTACGGAATGACGTTTCCGAGAATGTCGAGCGACGGCACACCGGGATAGCCCGCGCCGGAAATCGCCTGCATCGTCGCGATGATCACCTGCTTGAGTCCGAACTTCTCGTGCAGCGGGGCCATCGCGAGCGCGCCCGCCGTCGCGGCGCAGTTCGCGTTCGTCACGATCGCGCCCGACCAGCCGCGTCCCGCGCGCTGCGCCGCAATCAACCCGAGGTGCGATGCGTTCACCTCCGGAATCACGAGCGGCACATCGTCGGCCATCCGGTAATTCTTCGCGTTGCTCAGCACGACCCGGCCGGCATGCGCGAATGCGGGCTCGAGCTCTCCCGCCGCCGCCGCGTCGAGCGCCGAGAAGATCACAGGCGACGTAACTGCCGCCGTTTCGCACGGCTTTACCGTAAGCACGGCGACATCGGCCGGCATGCTGCCCTCGATCCAGCGCGTCGCCTCGGCGTAGCTCTTTCCAGCCGAGCGTTCGCTCGCGGCAACTTCTGCGACGCGGAACCACGGATGGCCCGCGAGCAGGCGGATGAATGTCTGGCCGACGGCGCCCGTTGCGCCGAGAATCCCGACGGGAATGCGTTCTGCAGTTGGCATGATCTAGTTCTTGAGCGAGCCGAGAAGCGAGCGAATGAGCTGTTCGTAGTGGCCGACGCTGTCCCGGATTTCGTCGATCGACACGTACTCGTCGGTCGTGTGTGCGACGTGAATCGAGCCGGGACCGAAGAGGAGCGGCGTGCCCCAATTCGTGAGCAGGGGAACGTCGGTCGCGAAAGCCACGGGCTTTGCATCGAAGCCTGCGACCGTGTGAAAGTGCATCGCCGGCGTGTAGGAGCCGTACTCGATATCGGCGCGGCCCTTTGCCCATGCGTCGATGACGCGCTTCGCAGGCTCAGGGTCGCCGACCAGGCGGATCATCATCTCCGCTTCACTGAGCCCCGGAATGATGTTCGCCTCACTGCCGCCGCGAATCAGTCCGATGTTGATCGTCGTCTCACCGAGGATCGGATCCGACGGCATTTTCAGCGTCGAGAGTTCGGGAAGAATCCGGAGCATCGGTTCGATCGCCGACTGTCCGAGGTGCGGATACGCCGAGTGCGCTTCGCGGCCGCGCGTGCGCGCGATGAAACGCAGCGCGCCCTTGCTGCCCGATGCGAGGATGCTTTCGGTTGGCTCCCCGTTGATGAGAAACTTGCTCGTCGCCGGGAGCTGGTTTGCAATGCGCGCACCGTCGGATCCGCGTTCTTCGCCGACGACGAACAGCAGGTCGACGCGCTCTTCACCGGCGCGCACGAGATTGTCCGCGGCCGTCAGCATCGCCGCGGCGATTCCCTTCGCGTCGCATGCGCCGCGTCCGATCAGGCGTCCGCCCTCGGAGCGCGGCGGGAAATACGGCGGCACTGTGTCGAGGTGCGTCGAGAGCGTGACACCGCCGCCCTTCCGCGACGCCCAAACGTTGCCGCGTCCCGGCGTGACTTCTTGGACGGTGACGTCCCATCCGCGCCCGACGAGCCAGCGCGCGACGAAATCCACAGCGCGCCCTTCGTCGCGCGTGGTGGACGGAATTGCGAGGAGTTCTGCGGCGAGCGCGACGACGTCGACTGACATCCAACAAAACTAGCGATACACCCCCAAACTACGAAGCGGTGCGTATGCTGGGAGCTGGAAGTTCAAGCCCACGACTCATGGGTTGGGTGTGTCACAACTCGTCCTTCGAAGCTTGGAGCTCTTGCAACGGCAAGCAGCGGGCTTCGAAAAACGAGTATTGACACACCCAAGCCGTGACCCGCGAGCTTGACCTGTGAGCTCTGGACAACGGCTAGGGGTTGAGTGGCTTTCCCATCGCGAATCCCGCTGCGGTCGCCGCGAGGCAGACCACCATGCTCAATGCGACATACAGCGCGGCGCGGGCCCACTCGCCGCCCTGCGCGAGTGCGAGCGATTCAAGCGTGAACGACGAGAACGTGGTGAACCCGCCGCAGAATCCGATCATCAGCGTTGCCCGCAGCGGCAGCTCCGTCTGGCTTCCCATGAACAGCTTCGCGAGCACGCCGATCAGCAGACATCCACTGATGTTCACGATGAGTGTGCCAACCGGAAAGTTGTGATGGACCAGACTCTGGACTGCGCGTCCGAGCGCGTAGCGTGAGACGCTTCCAATGGCGCCGCCGAGTGCGACCAGCAGGTAGATCATCGGGCCTCGCGAGAACGTTGGACAAAACGTAACTCGCGAGGCGCCGACGTGCCGCTGCGCTGGTTATCGACCGGCCAGCTTGGTCGCCATCGGATACTTCGCGACGATCGATCGGACCGTTTCCTGCAGGCTGCGCTGGAACGCCTTCGGATCATCCGACGTCGCCGCCTGTCCGCGGCCACGCCACATGAGCTCTTTCGTCTGCGCGTTCACAACATCGATGATCACGGTGCCTTCGGTGTACGGCTCGACGTCGACGACGCCCGGTTCACGGAATCCGCGCCAGTATCCGCGATAGCCATAATCCCACTCCGTGACATTGAGGCGCTCACGCGCGCTCGCATAGTAGGCGACCGTGAAATCGGGCGCGGCGAGATCGTGCATATAGCCGCGCGATTCGAATGCCGAGTTGATGCTCTGCACGAGCGTTTGATTCGACATCGAGTTCAGCAGCATCGGATCGTCGGTCGGCGACGCGCCGGCGCGCCGTGACGGCGGCTCGAGAATTCTGAAGCGATGCATCTCTCCGAACGCAGCAGTCGGCGCGGCCATCGTCGTCACGCGCACGGACGACCCGCATGCGACCGCGGCGAGCGTCATGCAGAGCGCCACACACAGTCTCGTTTGCATTTTCTGTTTCCTCCCCAGCGGGCGCCCGGCGGAATTGCGCGGGAGTGATAGCCCGGTTCCGGGATCATACACCACGAATTTTTCGCCCGAGGAAATTGTCGGCAGGGGGACTACAGCGCGTTCGGACGGAGTGCCGGGACCGAGACTCGAACTCGGATGAGGTTGCCCTCGAGGGATTTTAAGTCCCTTGCGTCTAGCCAGTTTCGCCATCCCGGCGGGCTAAAGATGGAAGGTGGAGGATGGAAGATGGAAGCCAACTGCGAAGTCGCCGGAACGAAGATGGGGGAGCGATGGCCTGAGCCACGCTCCCCCGCCGTCCATCGTCCATCGTCGATCTTCCATCGCCGTTCCAGAGAGAGCGGGAAACGGGACTCGAACCCGCGACCCCAACCTTGGCAAGGTTGTGCTCTACCAACTGAGCTATTCCCGCAAACAACAACTTCAGGCAGGAAGATAGAAACTCGTCGCCATAACTACAAGCTCGGATGTGCTTTACGGACGAAGACCGTGCGCATGGACCGTGTACCAGGCGACATACGCCACAAGGCCGGAGAGCGCCGCATCACCGCCGCTTCCGGTCGCCCTCCCCTCCGCATCCACGAATTCCGCCGCCAGTCCATGATCGAGTGGCGCGCGCCGCAGCCACTCCAATACCGCCGACGCATCGGGACCGAACAGTCGCGCGAGCTGCTGTGTGAGATCGTCCGGCTCGCCATTCACTTTCTTCGCGGTCCGCCGGTATATCGAGTCAACGCGCTCGACGGCCTCGTACAATGGAAGCCATAGCGCCGACGCGATCGGATCGTCCTCGCGAGAAACTCCGCCTGCCAAATCCGTCGCGGCGACGAACACACTCTTCGTGCCCTCGCCGCTCGTGAAATGGCGGCGAATCGCCGCGCGGACTGCTTCCGGGTCGGGAAGTTCTTTCGCCTCCTCTTCGTCGATCGTGCGCTTCAAACAGTCGAGGGCGTACGCGACCACCGCGTTGCCGTGCAGCGTGAACGGATATGGAACCGGGGTTCCGGACAGTGTGACTTCGGTGTGATAGAGCGGATGCGTCTTGTCGCGCCGCGCAGCGAGATCGTCGCTCGAGAGATACAGCGTGTCCGCGAGAATCCCTTCCTCGACAATCTGATCATCGCCGGTATCGCGAATGTACCGGTCGGTTGCGATCGCATATGCCGACGCGCCCTCGAGCGTAAATCCCGGCTCGAACAGCGTCCCGTCGAAATAATGCACGCCACGTCCCG
>DASYSH010000176.1:0-7582 GCA_036003525.1 Gemmatimonadaceae bacterium
GTTTCGCGCACGGGCGGAATCAGTCAACGCTGATACCCTTGCGCTCGTGGCGGATCTGTTCGAACCGCACTTCGCCGCGATCGATCATCCGGATCCGCGCCGCGCGGTGCGGTTTGCGATCATCACGGTGGCGTCGCTCCTTCAGGAGAGCATTCTGTTCGCCGGGAAGGGGAGTTCCCAGCCGTTCGCCGGAGCTCAGCTCCAGGCCGAGGCGACGCGGATGTTTGCGCGCTATCTCGGACTTGCAAGTGCCAAACGAACGCCCGCCTAACGGACGATCGTGGATCCCTCGGGCGGCATCTGCGCGACAAGCTTGTCACTTGGCACGGCATAAACAATCCGTCCATTGCTCTCTGTCGGAGCTCCAAACAACACGCCGACGACAAACCCGCGCTTGTCGAACACCGCGCTGCCGCTCGAGCCCGGCGCCGCGTACGCGTCGAACTGGAGCGTGTCGGTGAGCGCCTTGCTCACCGTGCCGAGCCCGAGCGTGCTCTTCGGCACGAGCGCGTTGATATCGCCGCCCATGCCCGCAGTGCTCGTGCCGAGCGGATAACCCATCAGTGCGACCGGCGCGCCGACATGAAGCGACGATTGTTTCGCGACGCCGAGAACGGTTGGATAGGGGCCCGGCTCGTCGACCTTGATCCATGCGAGTTCGTCCGACGCGCTGACCTTCACGACATGCGCCGTCTTCCATGCGGCGCGCGTGCCGTCGAAAATAATTTTCACGCGCAGCGCGGCCCGCCCCTGCGCGTCCTGCACCACGTGGCGGTTCGTCACGATCAGTCCCGAAGGCGACACGTTGAACCCCGAGCCGCTCATCAGATCGCCGCCCGCTTCCTGAACCGCGATGAATACGATCGCCGGACCGTCCTGCGCCGCGATCTTTTCGTAGTCGACACTTCCGGCCGACACGAGCGCGCGCTGCCGTCTCTCCGCGACGTCGAGCCGCGTCGAAAGTTCTTCGACGTTTGCGCTGCCGCCCTTCTCCATCTCGCCGCGAATGCGCGAGCGGATTTGATCGGTTTCTTTTTTCGATGCCGCGAGCGCCGAGTCGAGTCCCGCGACGCGGCCCTTCATCGAGCCGACGGTCTTCTCGAACGTGGCGCTCAGCGAATCGTTGCGCTTGAGCAGCTCATCGACGCGCGCCTGCGCCTGCACCGACGCATGATGCACCAGCCAGTACGCGCCGCCGGCGCCGGCGATCACCAGTACGCCGAGTCCGATGACCATCTTGCGCAGCGTTCCGGTTTGTTCGTTCACCGCCTCGGCGATGCGCGCAGTTGTATCGCGGCGCGGCGCCGATGGTCGTGGAGGAGCCGCCTCGCCCGCGGGAGCCGCAACGGGAGCGCCTGCTCCCGACACGCGCGTTTTTGCCGGAGCCGCGGCTGCGACCGCATGGAATTCCACCGCCGGTCCTTCGCGCCCGAACGATATGAGGTCGCCGTCGAACAGTGCTCGCTCGCCCGCGATGCGGTGTCCGTTCACGAACGTGCCGTTGGTGCTGTCGAGGTCGTGGAGCGTCGCCCTCTCGCCGAGAATCCGAATCTCCGCATGTTTCGACGACGCATCGGGATCGCGTTCCGGGTCGAAGCGCAGATCGTTCAGCGGATGGCGGCCGATGCTGATGACCGATTTGTCGAACAGTTCGCGCTGCCCAGCGCGCGACCCGCTGGTGATGCGCAACTCGACGCGCATCAGCCTCGTGACTTGAGGAACAGGTACGCGAGGATGGCGACTGCGATCGCGCCGAAGATCAGGCGCAGTGTGCTCTTGGAAACGCGTCCCTCGGGGAGCGGCGCGTTTGCCACCGGCGACATCGGCGTGGTCGGCGATGCCTGCGAAACCGGCGTCGGGCGCTTGATCGCGACGGTGCGGTCTGTTTTCGGCATCGCGTTCGCGGCGTTCTCGAGCGCCTGAACCGCGCCGAGGTCGACGGGAATCGTCGGGCGTCCTTCCGACTGGCTCGTATACACCTGATGTCCGACGCCTTCTCCTGCTGACGCCGACACGAGTCCGGAGCCGTCGAATCGGACGGCGATCACGGTGATATTGTCGGGCCCGCCATTCTCGTTCGCGAGGTCGATGAGATGTTTGCACACGTCGACCAGATCGGAGTCCTCGGCGACGACGCGCGCGATGTCCGTCGTGCGAATCTGTCCGGAGAGTCCGTCGCTGCAAAGGATGAGCACATCGTTGCGCCGAATCTGCTGGTGCGTGAGGTCGACTTTCACGACCGGCTCGGGTCCGAGCGCCTGCAGGATGATGTTGCGGCGCTCGCTGACTTCGGCCTCTTCCGCGGTGAGCTCGCCCGCTTCGACGAGCTTTTGCATCAGCGACTGGTCTTTCGTGATTTGCAGGGCGGTGCCGTTGCGCACGAGGTATGCGCGGCTGTCGCCGACCTGCGCGAGATAGAGCGTATCGCCGAGCAGGCCCGCGATCGTGGCGGTCGTGCCCATGCCGCGATTCTCGGGATGCTCCGTGGCGTAGCGGTGGATGCGCGCGTTTGCGGTTTCGGCGGCGGCCTTGATGGCGCGCGCGAATGTTTCCGCATCGTGGGCGGCGGCGCTGCGCCAGCGCGTATCGAGTTCCTGAAGAACGACTTCGGTGGCCATCGCGCTGGCGACTTCGCCGGCCGCGGCGCCGCCCATCCCATCGGCGACCATGAAGAGCGAGCCCAGCTTTCCCGGCGAGTGCGTGCGCACTTCGGGCTGCAGGGTCGCGTTCATCGTGTTGAGGTCCGCGACGACGAAGGCATCTTCGTTGTGTTCGCGCGTACGACCCACGTCGGTTTTGCCGAAGACGTGGACGATGATCTCGCCGGAATTAGGTGTGCTAGGAGCGGTCACGAAGGCGAGTGTACGTGGCGGGCTGAATATTGGACAGTGGAACCTAACGTTGCAGTCGGAGGGAGCGCGAGGAGCAGGTTTACGGATATATCGTGACCTGAGTCACAAGGACGCTTACTTGCAGTAGGGGATGACCTGCTGCGCTGACTTCACATGACTGCTGTGCTTCGTTGAATCAGCCAGACCACCCGTCGGGTCATTTGCAATGATGTCCTTGGCCGACCGACACATGCGATCCTGATCGTTCTGCGATCCGTACGCTAGAAACTGCACATACGACGCATTACTGCGTGCGACTCCTGACAGTTTCGGAATGAGCGGGTTGATTGCGTCGAGCGCGTCCTTCGCATCAGCTGGCGTCGCAGAGGCATCGCTGAGTTTTGAGTTCCAGTACTCCGTGATCGCGGTGGGCGAATCCGCGGCCGTCGGTGCGGGCCCAGTCGGCGCAGCTCCGGTCGTGGTCGGGATGCTGACGAGTCCTTTCTTCACCTGCGTTACCGCCGGTGCTTTGGAGCCTGCCTGCTTCGTGTCAGCAGCTTTTCCCGCGTTTGGATCAGGGGGCGTCGCGCCAGGATTACCCGCGGCGCTGTTGGGGGCCGCAGCATCCGTCTTCGCCGGAGCCGCGCTGCCGCCCTTCATGAACACCGCCGCGCCGCCAATCCCCGCTATCACCACAACAGCCGCGACAATCATCACCATCGGACTCTTCTTCGCCGGCGCGGCCGTAGCCGGCACCGGCGCAGGCGCCTCGATCTTCGCCGTCGCGCCACCCTTCGGCGCCATCCGCGTCTTCGGCAACGGTGCCGCCGCAGCGGACTGCGCCCCCATCACCATCGTCCCCTCGGTCGCAGCGACCGCAGCCGGCATATTCTCGACAGCCTTCGATATGTCACGGCCGAATTCATCCGATTTCTGATACCGCTCGTCCGCATCACGCGCGAGCACCTTATCCATCACGCGCTGCAGTTCCTCGGGCCACTCGATGTCCGGCCTGATCTCCGCCAGCGTCTTCGGCTGGTCGGTGAGCCGCATGATCATCGCTTCCTGGGCAGAATTACTCGGAAACGGCAGCAGCCCCGTCAGACAATTGAACGCCACCAAACCGAGCGAATAGATGTCGCTGCGCCCGTCGAGCTTGTCGCCCGCGAGCTGCTCGGGACTCATGTACTCGGGCGTGCCGACCACGAGCCCCGTCTTTGTCACCTTCTGCGCATCGCTCGAACTCGCCTTCGCAATTCCAAAGTCCACGACCTTCACAACGTCAGCACCATCGCGGTCCTTCGCGATCATGATGTTGTCGGGCTTCAAATCGCGGTGCACGATTCCATAGTCGTGCGCGACCGCGAGCGCGTCCGCCGCCTGATGGATGATGTTCGCCGCGCGCGGCGCAGCGAGACTTCCATTCTTCTCGATCAAACTCGTGAGCGATTCGCCCTCGATGAACTCCATCGCGAGATAAATCAGCCCGTCCGATGTCTCGCCGAAATCGTAAATCGCACAAACGTTCGGATGGTTCAGGCGGCTCGCGTTCGCCGCTTCACGATTGAACCGCGCGATCGCGTCGGCATCGGTGTTCATGCCGGGGTTCATCACCTTCAGCGCGGCCTTGCGCCCCATCTTCACATGTTCGGCGAGGTACACGGTGCCCATGCCACCTTCGCCGAGTTTCTTGAGGATGTGATAGCGCTCGGCGACGATCGATCCCATGAGATCGGCCTGCGCGTTCGAGCTGCGCAGCGCGGTGCCATCGCGCGGACAGAACCGCTCCGACAACGGATATTCGGTGCCGCACGTCGGACAAACTTTCTGGTCGCTCACACGCTCTCCACGCGCAGGGTCTGGTCTCCAATCAAGAACCGCTGTCCGGCTTTCAGCGCCTTCTCACCCCTCACCGCGACGGCAATTCCATTCCGGCTGCCGTCGTCGAGCACGATGAACTCGAGATCTTCGCTGCGAACTTCGGCATGCTTGCCGCTCATCGTCTGATCGTACGGAAAGACCCAGTCGCCCTGGTCGCGTCCGATCTTCACGCTGCGCGCAGGCGACAAATGCATCGTGTCGCGCGCGCTCCCGTCGGCGCGCAGCTGCGCGAGCACCGCGATGTCGGCGCTCGGAGTGAACGATCCCAATCGGCGCGTTTGATCGGCTTCCGGCGGGTGTGGTCCCGGATATCCGAGTCTGCGAAAACGCAGCAGCTGCGATCCGACGAGAATCGTATCGCCGTCCTGAAGCCGGTACGGTCCGTCCGTGAAGACCCAGGTGCCATTGCGCGAGCCGAGGTCGCGCACGAGCAGCATGCCGTCGCGCATCGCGAGCTGCGCGTGGACCGGGCTGAGAAAAACGTCTTCGGGAAACCGGATGTCGCCTTCGCTGCGGCCGAACGTCGCCTCACCCCGGTCGAGCGTGAATGATTTTTTGACTTCACCCGTCTCGTCGAGCAGCGAGAGCTTGGGCCCCGTGCCGGTGCCGCGCGCTGTGAACGTCGCCGTGCTGCTCCGTTTCGCCGGGGCGCCGCCGTCGAGACGGCTTCCGCAATGCGGGCAGAATGGCAGCGACGAATCTGCCGATTTTCCGCAGCTCGGACAGACGATTACCGACACAGGACCTCCCGAAGGCTTGGGACCGGCCGCCGACGACACACGGGTGTCAGGCACTCCCTTCGATGCGCGAACCGGCTCGGCGCTCGACGCACGATCCACGTGCTTCCCCATCGCCGGTACCGATATGACACGGGCCCCGCCTTTTACGACGGGTTTTCCGCAGTCAATACAGAACTTCGACTGCTCTTCGTTATCACGGCCACAGAAGCCGCAGCGATTCACTCGACGATCTCCGATAGCATTCCGCGCGCCGGCGCAAAACGGTCGTTTTCGGGTTTTTTTACTTCGCGGGGCGAATATAGAGGAGGGGTCGGGCAGCGGCCAGTCGAACGCCGGCACTGTTGAATCGCGCGAGCGTTCTTTGATATAGTTTGAGGCATGCGTCCGGGACTGCTCTGCCAAGCCGCCGTGCTCGTGTGTCTTGCCGCGTGTTCGACGGCTCCGGCACCAGTGACCGGCCCGGTCCCGGCGCCCGCACCCGCGACGGCCCCCGCTGCCCCAGCTCCGCGTTCCGCGCCGGTCCCGCCGGCCGCGGCGCCCGCCAAGGCTCCGCCGCTTCCGCCGATTCCGGCGGTCGACGGGCCGCTTAGCGTGCGTGTCGTGTATCCCTCGTCGAACCAGCAACTCACCGTTCGCGACACGAATTACATCTTCGGTTCGGTTGGCTCGGGTTCGGCGCACCTCACGATCGACGGGTTCGACGTTCCGGTTTTGCCGAACGGCGCGTTCCTCGCGTGGATTCCCGTTCCGCCCGCGGAAAATCCGCGTTACGAACTGCATGCGACAAAGGGCGCCGAAACGGCGAACGCCACGCTTCCTGTTCGTCTTCCCGCGGTCGCCGCGCCGCTCCCCGACACCGGTCGGCTCATCGTCGATCGTGGGAGCGTCGTGCCGTCGGGCACAATCGGATTGCGCGGCGATGAACGTGTGCGCGTTTCGATTCGCGCGCCGTCGAACGCCGATGTCGTGCTGCGTCTCGGCGACGGCAGCACCGTGCCGCTCGTGCACGGCGGCGGCGTCGCGTGGAGCGCCGAGATCAACGCCCGCGAACTCGCGCGCGCCGGCACGATCGTCGCGAAGCGCGGCCGTGATTCCGTGTCGGTGGAGACGGGCACGATCACACAGATCGACGCGACACCGCGCCGATTCGTTTCGCTGCGCAACTCCGACGTCGATGCGACGAGCGACACCGATCAAGTCACGATTCTGCGCCCGACGCCCGGTGGCACGTACAAGTGGCTGCTCTTTCCGCATACCGTGGTCGAGCTCACCGGCTTTCGCGGCTCGTCGTATCGCGTCCGTCTCGATTCCCAGCTCGAGGCCTGGGTCGACTCGAGCGCCGCGCAAATTATCGGCGGACCGGCAAACGCACCGCGCCGCACGGCATCGAATGCGCGTGCCATTGTCGGAGAGCGATTTACCGATCTCCGAATTCCCGTGACGGAGAAACCTCCGTATCAGGTCGAGTCGATGGGCGATGCGCTCATTCTCACGCTGTACGGCACGGTCTCGAACGTCGACATCGTGAATTTCTCCACGAGCGACCCGGCGGTGCGCAATGTGACGTGGGAGCAGGCCGCGTCGGATCGCATCCGGTTTACCGTGCATCTGCGCCAGCACGCGTATGGATGGCTCGCACTGTGGGATCGCGGAAACTTCGTGCTGCGGGTGCGGCATACACCCGTCGTCGACCCGGCGCGCCCGCTCGCGGGACGCATCATCGCGGTCGATCCCGGTCACCCCCCGATCGGCACGACTGGTCCGACGGGTTTCTACGAGGGTGACGCGGTGCTTGCTGTTGCAACGCACCTCCGCGCGATGCTCGAATCGAAAGGCGCGACGGTCGTGATGACGCGCACGACGCGCGCGCCGGTGGCGCTCGGCAGCCGCCCGATCATCGCGCGGCGCGCCGACGCCGAAGCGTTCGTGAGCGTTCATCTCAACGCCTATCCCGACGGCGTGAACCCGTATCGCGCGCGCAACGGCACGAATACCTATTTCTTTTTCGACATCGCCGAACCGCTCGCGCGCGCCGTGCAGCGCGGGCTCGTGCGCCAGATGGGTCTTCCCGACATGGGAATCAACTACGACAACCTCGCGGTCGCGCGGCAGACGTGGATGCCGGCGATT